>CAMHCD010000130.1 GCA_946183545.1 uncultured Clostridia bacterium | reverse complement strand
AAACAATACGTTTGACATATCGAATTATAGCGGACTTATATGAAAGAACGGCACGCGAGAATCCTCAGTCACGCCGCACAGCGGTGCGGCGCGACAGCTCCTTTTAAAAAGGAGCCTTGCCGACGCTTGCGTAAAATTTTACCATCATCAAATAAGAAAACATAGCTTTTTACGTGGTGCAGCGTTTTTTTACCATGATGTTCAAATAACTCCCCCATGGTGTTCATTTTGTTTTTAAGGTGAACACCATGTAAAAACGGCTTAACCATGCGGTTTTTCACCATGGTGTTCAAATAACTTTTATGCCCTTGGGGAGGCTTTTCGGTTCGGTTAGTATTTTCGGTTAGACAAAACATAGGATTTGCCCAGAATCCCGTCACGAAAACGCAAGTGTCTGTTTCTTTTTTTCTTTATAGATAATAAAATAAAGGCAGAAATAAAGGAAAAGGAGCGGACAGAAGCATGAAATTCGGAAATGCGGTAGTCAAAAGCCGTGTTGTGATTTTGATATTATCGCTTGCGTTGCTGGTGCCGTCGGTGCTCGGAATGATGATGACGCGCGTCAACTACGATATGCTCAACTACCTTCCCTCCGACTTGGACACTGTCAAGGGACAGAAGTACATGCTGGAGGACTTTGGCAAGGGCGCGTTTTCGTTCTTGATTTTTGAGGACGCGGACGACAAAACGATGAAGGACACCGCAGAAAAAATCAAAAAGGTAGATCATGTGGCTACCGTGCTGTGCTACGACGACATAGCCGGAAACACCATCCCAAAGGAGCTGCTGCCCGACAATATCTACGACGTGTTCAACGCCGGAGAGGATACCCTGATGGCAGTGTTCTTTGACACCTCAAGCTCATCTGACGAAACGATGGAGGCTATAACTCAGATACGTTCAATAGCCGGAAAGAGTTGTCTGGTGTCGGGCATTTCGGCAATGGTCACCGACCTGCGCGATCTTTGCGAGCGTGAGGAAACGCTGTATGTAGCCATTGCGGTAGTGCTGGCTGTGGTTGCCATGATGCTGTTCATGGACAGCTTTCTCATACCGTTTGTATTTTTGGCAAGCATCGGCATGGCTATACTGTATAACCTCGGCTCCAACTTCTTTTTGGGCGAGATATCATACATCACCAAGGCGCTGTCGGCGGTGCTGCAGCTGGCGGTCACAATGGACTACTCCATATTTTTGTGGCACAGCTACCGCGAGCAGAGGGATAGGTATGACGACAATAAACAGGCTATGGCGAGCGCTATCAAGGAGACCGTCACCTCGGTGCTGGGCAGCTCCGTTACGACCATAGCGGGCTTTATCGCGCTGTGCTTTATGACCTTTACGCTCGGCAGAGATCTGGGCATCGTCATGGCAAAGGGCGTGTTGCTCGGCGTTATCGGCTGTGTTACCATCCTGCCGTCCATGATACTTGTGCTCGACAAGCCGCTCAACAAAACCATGCACCGCTCGCTGATACCGTCTACAAAAAAGTTAGCCGGAGCGATGGTAAAGATATTCCCGGTGTTTTTGATTCTGTTCGGCGCGCTTGCTGTTCCGTCTCTCTACGGATACAATCAGACCAATAACTCAGTGTACTACGATATTTCGCGCAGTCTGCCCAAGGACATGGCGAATGTTGTCGCCAACACCAAGCTAAAGGAAGAGTTCGGCATGACCAACACTCATATGGTGCTGGTTGACTCAAAGCTCTCGGGCAAGGATGTGCGCAGCATGACCGACGAGATGAAGCAAACCGACGGCATAAAGTTCGCTTTGAGCTTAGAGAGCGTAGTCGGTCCCATGATACCGGAGGAAATGCTCCCCGAATCGGTATCAAAGGTATTCAAAAGCGACCGTTGGGAGATGATAATACTCAGCTCCGAATACGCCACCGCTACCCCCGAAATGGGCAAGCAGGTGGAGCAGCTGAATAAAATCATCAAGAGCTACGATAAAAACGGACTGTTGGTGGGCGAGGCAGCCTGCACCAACGATCTGGTCAATATAACCTCAACGGACTTTGCCACGGTCAACGCGATCTCCGTCGCCGCTATTTTTATCATCATTCTTTTGGTGGAAAAGAGCATTACGCTCCCGGTCATCTTGGTTGCGGTGATCGAGCTTGCAATATTCATCAACCTCAGTATCCCGTTCTATACGGGCGAATCGCTGCCGTTTATCGCTCCTATATGTATAAGTACCATCCAGCTTGGAGCTACGGTGGACTACGCTATACTTATGACAACGCGATACAAAAAGGAGCGTTCGCTCGGACACGAAAAGCGCGAGGCGGTAACTACCGCGCTGGCTACCTCGATACCGTCGATAGTGGTCAGCGCAATGGGACTGTTTGCCGCGACGGTAGGCGTCGCCGTGTATTCGGACGTCGATATGATCGGCTCGCTGTGTACGCTTTTGGCTCGCGGCGCGATCATCAGTATGTTCAGCGTTATTCTGTTTTTGCCGGCTATGTTCATGCTGTTTGACAAGATCATAGGCGTTACCACACTGGGCTTTCGCCCCAAGAACAAGGAGGTAAGATCATGAAAATAAAACAAATCCTGCCCAAGGCGCTTGCCGGGGCAATGAGCCTGATGATATTATGCAGCGGCGTAGGTGTGGCGTCATATGCCGCAGGCGCCGAAAGCACGGGCGCAAAGCCTGCCGCAAAGAGCGCGGCGGAGACAAAGTCCTCTGCTCCTGCCAAGACAGCCAAGCGCTATAATAAGGAAGAGACAGTGTACGTTATCGCCGACGCTAAGGGTACGCCCGGCAAGGTGATCGTGAGCGACTGGATCAGCAACGCCGGCAAGGATAAAAAGCTTACCGACAAAAGTAATCTGAAGGACGTTGAGGTGGTCAAGGGCGACGCACGCTTTACCATCGACGAAAACAACGCCTATCAGTGGGATACGGACGGCAGCGATATATACTACCGCGGCACAGGCACGGCGGAGCTTCCTGTGGGAGTCAGCATTGAGTATCTGTTGGACGGCAAAGCGGTCGAGCCTAAGTCGCTTGCAGGCAAAAGCGGAAAGCTGACTATACGTATTTCTTACTCCAACCGCAAATATGAAACGGTCAAGATAAACGGCAAGGAAGAAAAAATCTATGTTCCGTTCGTTATGCTGACCGGCATGATGCTCGACAATCAAAAGTGCAGCAATGTTAAGGTCAGCAACGGAAAGGTAATAAACGACGGCAGCCATACCTACGTGGCAGGCTTTGCTCTCCCCGGAATGCAGCAGAGCTTAAAGCTTAAAAGCAGCGAGCTCGATATCCCTTCGTCCGTGGAGATCACAGCTGACGTAAAGGACTTTGAGCTTGCGACAACGCTTACGGTAGCAGCCAACGACGTGTTCAGCGATCTGGACGTGAGCAAGCTTGACAGCAAGGTCAGCGAGCTCTCAAAGAAGCTTGACAAGCTGACCGACGCTACAGACAAGCTGCTCGACGGCAGCTCCGAGCTGTACAAGGGTCTTAGCACCCTGCTCGATAAATCCGACGCGCTGATCGACGGAGTGGACGCGCTGAAAACCGGCGCGGAAAAAATAAAGAACGGCACCGGTACCTTGGCTGACAGCACGGATACACTCAGCAGCGGCGCGGCTCAGCTCGACAACGGAGTAGGCTCGCTCCAAAGCGGAGCCGGTACGCTTCAAGACGGCGCAGGCGCGCTGTACAGCGGCGCGGCTCAGGTAGATAACGGGGCTGGTTTGGTTGCGGGCGGCGCGGCTCAGCTCGACAGCGGAGTCGCTCAGCTCAGGGGATATATAGCAACGCTGTCCGGCGGACTTAATACTATCTCATCCAACAGCGCCAGCCTAAAGGACGGCGCAAAGCAGGTGTTTGAGACCTTCCTCACCACTGCCGATACTCAGATAGCGGCGGCAGGACTGACCGCAGACAAGCTCACTATACAGAATTACAGCAGCGTGCTCACCAAGCTAATTGAGTCGCTCGGCGACGACAACGCTCAGGCGCTCGCGTATAAGACCGCGCTCAATACCGTTACCGCAACGGTCAACAGCCAGCGCGACGTTATCCGTCAGGGCGTGGAAAACGCTGTCAGAAAGCAGGTCACGGCAGGAGTCCTTGCCGCAGCCGGACTTAACATGACCGCGGATCAGTACGACGCTGCTGTGGCGGCAGGGCAGATATCCGCTGAGGTTCAGGCTCAGGTGTCCTCCGCAGTCAGCACTCAGATGACGGGTATGCAGGGCACGGTAGATCAAAAGACGGAAGAGCAGATAGCCTCGCTGATCGAAACCAACATGAAGTCAGACGAGGTGCTCGCTCAGATAGCGGAGGGCAAGACTAAGATAGTAAGCGGCAGGAAATCGCTCGAGGCGCTCAAAACCCAGCTTGACAGCTATAACACCTTCTATCAGGGTGTATTGCAGTATACCGCAGGCGTGGATGAGGCAAGCGCAGGCGCAAAGGATATCCTCGGCGGCACCGATACCCTAAAGAGCGGCACAAGCTCGCTTAAGAACGGTACGGAGCAGTTAAAGACCGGCACAGGCTCCCTGTACAGCGGAGCGGGTCAGCTAAAGGGCGGAACAGATACGCTCAGCAACGGCGCAAAAGAACTAAAGGACGGCTCCGCAAAGCTCAAAAACGGTTCGGTCGCCCTTGATAACGGCGCAAAGACCCTCGACAGCGGCATGGGTGAGCTGCTGAGCGGAATCAATACTCTAAGCTCAGGCTCCGCGGCGCTCATCGACGGAGTAACGCAGCTAAAGGACGGCTCTATGGAGCTTAATAAAGGTATGAAGGAATTTAAGGAGCAGGGCGTTGATAAGCTCAAAGAGGCAGCCGACGGAGATATAAAGTCGCTGATAGAGCGCATCAAGGCGATATCCAAGGTTTCCAAAAACTATAAGTCCTACAGCGGCATAGCGGACAACGCCGACGGTAAGGTCGATTTCATCTTCAAAACCGACGGCATTGAAAAAGAGAAAAAGTGATCATACGGGCAGGTTTCTTTGCGGAAGCCTGCCTCAGTTTGTTGATGATAGTTGATTTGTTATGCAAGCGTAAAAAGCCTTCCCTTGGGGGAAGGTGGGCAATTCGCTTGCGAATTGGTCGGATGAGGGTCTGCGCCGCGCTGTCCTAATACACCGTTTGCAGATAGGAAAGCTTTGGTTCAGACCCTCATCCGCCTCGTTCCTCGGCACCTTCCCCCGGGGGAAGGCTCTCCTACGCTTGCTTATGATTTGACCATCATCAAATCGGAAAACAAAGCCCTCCCCAAGGGCATGAAAGTTATTTGACACTATTGGCAGAAATGGCTTAACCATGCGGTTTTATCAATAGTGTCACCCTATAATTCAAAGGAGAATATTGACGCTGAAAGGAAACTATTGGA
>CAMHCD010000129.1 GCA_946183545.1 uncultured Clostridia bacterium | reverse complement strand
GAATCCCCGAGGACGAGCTTGAGTTTGACTCTGAGCTGTTCGGCGAGGACATCGGCCTTGACTCTATCGACTCTATCGAGATCATCGCCTGCATCGACGAGCTGTTCGGCATCGACATGACCGGCGCTCCCAGAGAGGATTTCCAGACGATCGAGACTCTCACAAACTATGTAGAAACTCACAAAGAGGCGTAAAATATGGCTGATAAAAGAGTAGTTGTTACGGGCTTGGGGCTTGTCTGCGGGCTCGGAAACGACGTGCAGACCTGCTGGAGCAACGCCGTGAACGGCGTGACAGGTATCGACGACGTTAAATCGGTCGACACCGCTAACTGCTACGCTCACAAGGGCGCCGAGGTCGATCTTCCAAACGAGGCGCTGTCAAGCGAGAACTACGACCGCTCTTCCCTGCTATGCATCAAAGCGACAGCTCAGGCAGTGGAGGACGCAAAGCTCGACATCAAAAGCGAGGACAGCAGCCGCATAGGCGTTATCCTGGGAAGCTGTGTGGGCGGCGCGGCAAGCATAGACAAATACTACACCGACGAAATAAAGGGCGGCGAAAGCGACGCCGGGGACATTTGGAAGATGTCCGCTTCCGCGATAGCCAACAACGTGGCAAAGCACTTCGGCCTCAACGGCACCACCGCCAACATCGTAAACGCCTGCGCGGCGGGCACGATGAGCATTGCCTACGCCTGCGACCTTATCCGCGCGGGCAAGGCCGACGCGTTTATTGCGGGCGGCACCGACAGCTTTTCATCCCTTGCGTTCAGCGGCTTCCACGCCCTGCACGCCCTTGACGCCGACAGCTGCTCGCCCTTTAACCGCAGCAGCGGCATCACTTTAGGCGAGGGCTCGGGCGTTCTTATCGTTGAGAGCTACGAGCACGCTAAAGCAAGAGGCGCAAATATCTACTGCGACGTGCTGGGCTCGGGAGTAAGCAGCGACGCTCACCATATAACCGCTCCGCGTCCCGACGGAATGGGACAGATGGCGGCTATCAAGCGCGCCGTTAAAAATTCCGCTCTGGATTTTAACGACATCGACTATATCAACGCTCACGGAACGGGAACCGCCAAAAACGACGAGGCTGAGTTTTTATCGCTCCACACTCTGTTTGACGGCAGCGACAACCTATCGGTAAGCTCCACCAAGTCAATGACAGGTCACTGTCTCGGAGCGGCAGGCTCTATCGAGGCTGTTTTCTCGGTAAAATCCGTCTGCGACAACGTTATTCCGCCAACGATAGGCTACACCGCGGAGGATCTAGACAAGCTCGCCGAAAAAGCGGGCGAGCTCGACTTTGTACCCAACACAAAAAGAGAAAAGACCGTTACAAACGTAATGTCAAATTCCTTTGCGTTCGGCGGCAACAACGCGAGCATCATCTTCTCAAAAAATCCCGCTCAGCTCCCCGAAAAAGAGACTGACGAAAAGGTTTATATCACGGGCGCAGGCAAGCTGCTGGGAACGCCCTGCGAGGAAGGATCCGACGGACTGCACGCGCAGTTCACCTCAGCCGACTTCAAGGCTCACGGTATCAAGATGGCGTTCTTCCGCAAGCTTGACCGCTTCAGCCAGCTTCAGCTTTTGAGCGGCGTAAGCGCGCTTGAAAACGCCGGGATCACCGTTGACGAAACAAACGAAAACAATATCGGTATCGTAATAGGAACAGCCGACGGTCCTCTTAAGGAGATCGCCGACTTCCAGATAAACGCGATCAAAAACGGCACCGAAAAGGGCAGCGCCTTTGCCTTCCCCAACACCGTTTACAACGCGGCAGGCGGCTACCTTAGCATTTTCTCGAACATCCGCGGCTACAACGCCACGGTCGCAAACAGCATTCAGGCGGGCTTGCAGAGCGTTTGCTACGCGGTTGACGTAATAAAGGCGGGCGAAGCCGACGTCATGCTCGCGGCAGGCACCGACGAGAACACCGACATCGAATCAACTTTGAGCGCGCGTCTCGGCATTACAGGCAGCGGCAAGCCCTACAGCGGCGAGGGAATCGCTCTGGGCGAGGGCTCGGTAACGCTTGTGCTTGAAAAGGAAAGCGCCGCAAAGGCGAGAAACGCCGAGATCCTCGCGGAGATCGCGGGCTGCGCAACGGCTCACGGCAGCGTTGAGGCGTTTGAGATAAGCGGCTCACAAAAAGCGCTTGAAAAGGCTGTTAAGGACGCCTGCGCCGACGCGGGCATTACTCCCGACGGTATCGACGCGGTGTGCGGCTTTGCCAACGGCAACAAGTCCGTTGACGCGCTTGAAAAGGGCGCTTTGAATGCGGTATTCGGCAAAGATATTCCCGTTCTGAGCGTAAAAGAGCAGTACGGCGAGGCAAGAGCCGCCACGGCTGCCCTCAGCGCGGCATACGCGGCCGAGCTTTTGGCAGGAAAAGCCGAGGCTAAAGGATTCAACGCGGATAACGCTGAGTATATTCTCGCTGTGTCCTTCGGACTGGGCGGCTCATATTCGGCAGTTGTTATAAAGAAAGCATAAACGGAGGAAGTTATGAAAAAGGTTGCGCTCATCACAGGCGCTTCGCGCGGTATAGGCAGAGCCTGCGCCGTAGCGCTCGCCAAAAGAGGATATGACATTGCGGTAAACTACAACTCCAACGACGCAAAGGCTAAGGAGGTCGTTGACGAGATAACCTCGCTGGGCAGAAAGGCTGTCGCCTACAAGGCCGACACCGCCGATTTGAACGCCGTTAAGCAGATGTTCCGCGACGTTGTAAAGGAGTTCGGCAAGCTTGACGTGCTTGTAAACAACGCCGGAGTAGTTGACGACGCCTATCTTCTTATGATAAGAGAGGATTCGCTGACGCGCAGCCTCGACATAAACATCAAGGGCTATTTCCACTGCGCACAGCAGGCGGCTCTTAAAATGCTGAGCAAAAGAAGCGGCAAAATCATCAATATTTCATCGGTAAGCTCGGTGTTAGCCGTTGAAGGTCAGGCGGTTTACTCCGCCACCAAGGGCGCGGTAAACTCGATGACAGCCGTTATGGCTAAGGAGCTTGCGCCCAAGGGCATAACCGTAAACGCGGTCGCCCCGGGCTTTATCGCCACCGAGATGATGGACGCTATTCCCGAGGAGCTTAAGGCAAAGTATCTTGAACAGGTGCCGATGCACCGCTTCGCAGACCCTGAGGAGGTCGCCAATACAGTGGCGACGCTCTGCTCCGGCGATTTCTCTTACCTTACGGGTCAGACTATCGTGCTTGACGGAGGGCTCAGCTTATGATGAACCTCCTTGAAATCAACAAAAGACTAAAGCAGCGCCCGCCCTTTCAGATGATAGAGCGGGTGACTGAATGGGAAGAAAACAAAAGTGCGACGGGCATTAAGTGCGTTTCGGTAAACGAGCCGCATTTTAACGGGCATTTTCCCGACGCTCCGATCATGCCGGGAGTGCTGCTTATCGAGAGCGCGGCACAGCTTTGCAGCCTTGTCATCTCCCCCGGCACCGCGTCGGCTGAGGACAAGCTGTATGTGCTTTTAAAAGTTAAAGACTTTAAGTTCGTTCGCCCCGTTATTCCGGGCGACAGACTTGAAATAAAGGTCGAGGTCATCCGCGCGACCGCGGCGGCGTATGAGTTCAGCGCGGTAATAAGCTGCGACGGCGTCGTTAAGGCAAAGGGCAGCATGATGTTCACCTCGATCGACAAGGACACGGTATACGCGCAATGAGGGTTTTGGTAATAAACGCAAGCCCAAAGGGTGAGCGCAGCAACACCATGAATATCACGCGCGCGTTTGTCGGCGGATTCCCCGCCGATACCGAGCTTGAAACCGTTGAGCTTTACAGGTGCGACGTAAACCCCTGCACGGGCTGCTACTACTGCTGGAAAAGCGGTACCGGCGTTTGCAAGATCAAGGACGGCGTCAAGGATATCCACGAAAAAATCTACAGCGCGGATATTATCATAGTGAGCTTTCCGCTGTACTTTTTCGGTGTCCCCTCTCAGCTGAAGGCGCTCACCGACCGCTGCCTTCCGCTTATGGTTCCGTACATGTCGCAGAGCAGCGACCCATACAGCGCGTCGTTCCACGATTTTAAAGATGAGATTGTGCGTGACAAAAAGCTGGTCGTTATTTCAAGCTGCGGCTATGTTGAGGCTGAGCCCGTGTATTCGGCTCTGCTCAGCCAGATCGATTTGATACTCGGCGGCAGAAAATACACGCCGATTTTGTGCCCTCAGGGCGAGATATTTGTTGCCGACCACCCGATAAGGCAGCGCGAAAGCTACCTTGCGGACATAAAAAAAGCGGGTGCGGAGTTTGCTCAAAACCTGAGCTTAAGTGACGAAACCGCAAAAAAAATCTCAAAGCCCATTTTGACGTCAAAGGGCTTCGGACTGCTTGCGAGCAGACATTTTTTACCGAAAGACGGCAAAGCTTAAGGAGGAAGTATGAAAGGACTGATTATTGAAGGCGGAGGCAGACGCGGGATATTTGCTGCGGGCGTGCTCGACCGTCTTGTGCAAAACAATATCAGCTTCGATTACATCATCGGAATTTCCTCGGGCGCACAGGCGGCGCTCAACTTTGTTGCGGGGCAAAGCGAGCGGACTAAAAAAACCATCATCCCTCAAAAAGAGGGCTTTACGGGCGTAGGGCTGAAAAAGATGTTCGGCGGCGACCTTAAAAAGATGGTCTACGAATACCCCTACGGAAGGCTGCCGTTTGACTTCAAGGCGTTTTTTGAGTCGGATATCATCACCGAGATCGTAGCGACCGACTGCGCAACCGGGCTGCCCGAATACTTCCGCGAAAAGAGCGACGAAACGCGCCTTATGGATATTCTGCGCGCCTCGTGCTCGCTTCCGGTTCTCTACTCAAAGGTTAAGATCGACGGCAAGGAATACCTCGACGGAAGCATTGCGGACGCCCTCCCCTATGAGCGCGCCTTCTCTCAGGGCTGCGACAAGCTGCTTGTGGTGATGTCAAAGCCCGTTACCGAGCAGGCTACCGACTACAACCGCTATCACCGCACTATGCAGATGGTATATAAAAACTATCCCAACCTTACAAAAAGGCTTTTTGACAGGTTGGAGCGCTACAACGCCCAGGCAGCGGCTATGCAGCCGTATATCGACGAGGGAAGGATAATGACCGTCCGCCCCGAAAGAACGCTTGTAGGCACGTTTGAAATGAACAGGGACAAGCTGGAAAAGGGCTACCAATACGCGTATGATTACGCGGGAAAGCAGATTGAAGCAATAAAAGAGTTTTTGCAACGGCGCGTCAAATCAATGCGGAATGCGGAATTAAGGTCGTGCCTTCTTCATCTAAGTATTCTGCTCCCGCTACTTATTACTCTATACATTTAAGATTCGTTCGTATTCAAATAACTGACGATTTATTTGAAGTCCTTGTTACT
>CAMHCD010000128.1 GCA_946183545.1 uncultured Clostridia bacterium | reverse complement strand
TTTGTTTGTGCTAACTTACAGTTTTACAAGTCTAAATGTGTTTACGTGTTGTAGCAAAAATACCGGTATCAGCTTAAGGCAGAAAAGAAAAACAACCGAAGTTGTCACTTCGGTTGTTTAAGGGGGTATATTGGGTTATAGAAGGAATAAATCATGATTAACTATAACAAAAACTCCTAAATTACCTAAAAACCTTAATCATTTTCTTCTGGTATTATAATACACGATTTCGCCGATTAATAAAATTGCAAATGCAACGAAACCAAGCGTTTCTTGTAAAAAAATCATATTAATTTTTGTATATTACTCACAACAGCTCTTTACGGTTCATTTGCTGAAAAAAACGGCACGGTATATCCGTGCCGGGATTTGATTATTATTCTTCTGTTTCGTCCGTAGGCTCCTTGCCCTTGCTGACAAGAACCGTTATGTTTTTACCGTACTCTACAGAGTCGCCTGCCTGATTATCCTTGTAGCCGATGACTCTGCCCTCGGCGTACTTATCATTGTACTGGAATTCGGAGTTTGCGAGCAATCCCTGCTTGCTGATAGCGGTAGCCGCTTCGTCCAAAGTCAAGCCCTCGATCTTGGGAAGCTCCCTCATCTGAGAACCCTTGCTAACGGTCAGGCTGATGTAGATAACGTCCTCCTGATCTATCTTTGTGCCGGCAGGGGGATTTTGCGTCATTACGCGTCCCTCGGCAACATCATCACTGTATTCGTCATTGATGTTTTTAAGCAGCTTGATCTGAGAATTGCTCTTGACCGCTTCCTCCGCCTCGGCATAAGTCATGCCGGTAAGCTTCGGGATCGTAGCTCCCGTCCACTCGGTAGCCTGAGTGGAGGGCTCGGTGTTGTTCTGGTTGCCGCCGAACATACCGGCAAGCGGATTGCCCATCAGCCAGAATACGCCGATAATACTCAAAATCAAGGCGGTTACCGCGGCGGAAATGATGAATATAGATACACCGGACATTCCGTTTCTGTTTTTAGGCGCGTCCTCTCCGTTTGAAAGGTTCATGCTTGCGGTACGCGAGATCTCATCTTGGATCGCCTTAGCCGTGTGAGCTACGGATAACTGAGAGCGCAGCTCGTCAAAATCGGTAATACGGTTTTCACGCTCCACCTGCAAGCCGTTGGCAAGGGCTGAGATAACATGAGGAGGAAGCTTTTTTACCGTATTGGTGCTCATCAGCAGACGGCTGTCCTTTAAGCGCTCGGGTGCGCTTTTGGGAAGATGACCTGTCAGCGCATAAAACAGCGTAGCGGAAAAGCCGTAGATATCGGTGATCTCATCAAGAGGGAAGTTATCCTCATACTGCTCGGGCGCCGCGGCTCCCTTAAAGAGCTGCGATTTGATCGCGGTGCCGCGCTTACGCTCGTTTTCGGTGGCAAAGCCCGAGATCTTGACCTTTCCCGATGAAGTGATGTACATGTTTTTGGGAGCGATAGCGTAATGACCCACGCCGCGCTTATGAAGCGCTTCAAGCGCGGAGATGACCGGCATAAACAGCGGACGAGCGATGTCCCACTCAATGCTGCCGTTGCTGCGCTCCACGTATTCTACAAACGGGATAAGATCCTCGTTTTCCTCTATAATATAAGCGGTGTTGTTTTCCTCAAAAATATTATGAACATCCATCAGCGCGGAGAACTCCTTGAGCTCCGACACGATGCGATAGTAACTTACAAATTCATCCTTAAGCTTACGGAAGGTCAAACGGTCCTCATAGTTGACCTTTAATTCCGTCATACCCTCTTCGCGGTTGAATAACCCCATGGGCAGGAACTCGCATACGATCACAACGTCTCCCGTCTGCTTATCAAAGCTGAGGTAACGGGTGCTTTCGCCGTTGGTGTCTATTCCTGCGCCGACTATATATCTGTCAGCCAGCACGGTACCATAGGGAAGATACGGCGCGGGCTGTTGCTCTGAGCTGTCAAAGCCGCAGTTCGGACAAACCTTTTGGTTGCCGATCTCCTGCATGCATCCCATACACAATGACATACGTTATTTCACTCCATTATACTTCACATTTTACTTCTACATATCATTAATATTTTCTAAAAAGAATTATAGCACACATTTATTATTCTTTTCAAGATTTATATATGTCATATTAATTACATTTTTGTTATTGATATCAATTTTAAAAAGGCTCGATATTATATCGCTATATCGCTGTTACTAAACATCCGCGATATTCATTATCATAAGCAGCTTGCCGCTGTGAACAGTGATGCGGCAATCGTCATAAAATACATTGGATAAGCCTCTGGTGATCCTGCTTTCAAAGGCAAAATCCTTAACGGGATACTCCGCGTTCTCAACCGTTGCCACACAGCGGGCACAACCGAAAGGAAACAGCGAAAAGGTTTTTCCGCTGTAGCCGTCAAAAACATAGCCGCCCTTTTTTAACAGAAAGATTTTTTCTGCCGCTGACATCAAGCTTGCCCGCACATTTTGCCCGGTAAGATATTCAAGAAGGCAAAGATTGGCGTAGCTATGGTCAAACCTTCCTCCCGTTCCGCCCAAAACGACGATCTCGTCAAAGCCCTTTTTCAGCGCGTGATCGGCGCAAACGAAGGTGTCGGTATCGTCCTTGTGCACATTAAGGCGGACGACCTCGATATCCTCCGGCAGCTCGCCGGTGTAGGAATCAAAGTCGCCTATTATCAGGTTTGGCGTAACACCTGCCAGCTTTGCGTAATGATATCCCTTGTCGGCGCAAATGACGTAATCATCACGCCTTACCGCTGAGCGAATATAGGAAACGTCGGCTTCGGGCGAACCCGCAATAATGATACAGCGCATATCTTACCTTACTTCATCTGCCAAGGCTTTATGTCCTTGACCTCGTTATACATCGCAACATAGCTTTGGTGCCGTGTAGGCTCTATGTCGCCGTCCTTGAGCGCCTGCAAAACGCGGCAGCCTTTTTCGCATGTATGAGCACAGGAGGTAAACTGACACTGCCCCAAATAAGGCTTGAATTCGGGAAAGCAGTATTGCAGCTGCTCCTTGTCTATCATCTCGTAGCGCTGCAAATCAACAGTAGAAAACCCGGGGGTATCTGCTACGATACAGCCGTCGATCTCAAACAGCTCCACCACACGGGTGGTGTGTTTGCCTCGTCCGAGCTTTTCGCTGATATTACCCGTTTGCAGCTCCAGTGTAGGAAACAGCATATTGAGCAGAGTGGATTTTCCCACTCCGCTGTTGCCGGTAAAGGCGGTTTCCTTGCCGCGCAAAAACTCACGCAGACGCTGCGCCTCCTCTGCCCTGTCGGGAGAGCACTGGAACACATCGACGCCTGCGTGGCGGTAAATGCGAGCCACTTTGTCGCCGTTTTCGATATCGTTTTTGCTGACCGCCACTACGGGAGTCATATTGTTATTGACAGCGGCGGCAATCATCTTGTCAATAACGGTCAGGTTGGGAAGCGGGTCAACAGTGGAACACACGATGACCAGCGTATCTATGTTTGCAAGGGCGGGGCGCTTTAGCTTATTTTTGCGCGGATGGATAGCTTCTATCGCGCAGTAGCCCTCGTCCGGCACCGTGATAGTAACACGGTCGCCTACAACGGGTGAATTGCCGCTTTTGCGAAAGCTGCCCCTTGCCTTACATTCGTAATCGGTTTCACCGCAGCGGACATAATAGAAGCCGCCGACGGATTTCATTAAAACGCCGTCTTTTGTCATTATCAATAGCCTGCGTATACGCTGTTGTAGGTATTGGGATCATAGACCGGCGTGGTAGCGTATGGATCTACATACTGCGTAGTCGGTTCGACATACGGCGAAATGGTAAGAGGCTGAGTAGGAACCTCGGGAGCCGTGGTCGGTACGATAAAATCGTGAGTGACTATATTTGAGATCTTACCGGTTGTAAAATCAATGGTGTATTCTCTGTAGGTTTGGTCGTTGAGCATGACTACAACGCTTGATGTACCGTGACCCTCAACAGAAACAGTAACGCTGCCGGTAACGGCGGGAACGACCTGCTGACTTTGCTCGGAATCCAAAACGCCGTCGATGGTAACTGTCATATTGAGCGTATCGGTCACACCTGCGGGCAGATCGATGACCAAATCGACCTTATGCTTATCGCCGACACCGGAGCTGACCGTCAAGGTCACAACCGTGCCCTTTTCCACCTTGCCGTAAGGCAGCGGAGAAGAACAAAGCACGGTATCCTTGGCTTCCTTGCTCTCGTCATCCATTACGGTCTCTACGGTAAGACCCAATTCTTCGAGTGACGACTGGGCTTCGCTGAGAGTTTTTCCTATGATGCCGGGGATGCTGACAACCTCGGGACGGCTTCCCTTTGCGATGTATACATACACTGTAGAACCAATGGTCGCTTTTACACCGGCAGTGGGATATGTGTCTATAGTGCAGTCCTTGGGAGTCTTTGTGTTTTCTACATAAACTACCTGCGGCACGAAGTTTTTATCCTTGAGCGCTTCGACCGCCTGCTTTTCCTTATAGTTCATAACAAACGGAACCTGAGCCTCGGTGTCGGTACCGTTAACGGTCAGTTCGATGGTGGAACCGGTTTTTACCTTCATTGAGCCCGGCTCGGGATCCTGTGCCAAAATAACGCCAATCTCCTTGGAGTCATCAAACTTGCTTTTTATGTCATACTGGAAGTTGTCGGGATTGTTCTCCTTGGCGGCAACCAGCGTTTTGCCAACCAGATTAGGCACGTCTACGTCCTTGCTCTGGGATGAGGTGAAGCCGCGCACCGCTGCAATTGCGAAGAATACGGCGCATACCACCAACGCTGCTACCAGCACGCCCTTGACAACATGGAATACGGGACTGTGCTCCTTAAGATACGGATCGTCGTCTTCGGCAGCGTCATCCGCGGGCTTTTCTTCTTCTTTAAAGCGCTTTGGCTCGTTGTCCTTTTTATCGCCCATATACTTTGTGGGCTGATTGTCAACAAAAGCGTCGCCGTAATCAAATATTATGGAGGGGTTCAGACGGAAGCGCTCGATATCACTGAGCATTTCCGCAGCCGAGGTATATCTGTCCTCGGGGTTCTTCTCCATGGCGCGCATGGTGATCTGCTCCAAGCCTGCCGGAATAGCAGGATTGACCTCACGCGGACGCTTGGGAGTGGACTGCAGCTGCATAAGCGCGACCGTCACGGCGCTGTCGCCGTCAAACGGCAGGGTGCCGGTGAGCATTTCATACAGCATAACGCCTACCGAATAGATATCGGTCTTGCCGTCTGTGGAGTCTCCTCTTGCCTGCTCGGGCGCGATATAGTGAACCGAGCCTATAGCCTGATCGGTCATGGTGCGCGTAGCCTTGTCCGAAAAACGCGCGATGCCGAAGTCGGTCACCTTGATGGTGCCGTCCTGAAGCAGCAT
>CAMHCD010000127.1 GCA_946183545.1 uncultured Clostridia bacterium | reverse complement strand
TATAGGTCATCAGCACATCGCGGGGCTTGGGACCCTGATGAGGTCCGACAACTCCGAGCTGCTCCATGTCGTCGATCATACGGCCTGCACGGGCGTAGCCCACCTTTAAGCGGCGCTGGATAAGCGAAGTTGAAGCTTGTCCTGCCTCGATAACGCACTGAATAGCTTCTTCCATTTTGTCGTCTATCTGCAATCCGCCGCCGTCTCCGCTGTCAGCCTTACCCTTTTTACCTTGGGCGATCTCCTCGGCGGCAATTCGGCGGATCTCCTCCTCAGCCTGCTGATTGTACTCCGCCTTTGACGACTTCTTGATAAAGTCGGTCACACGGTCGATCTCCTCGTCGGATGCATACGCGCCCTGAACACGCAGAGGCTTGGGAGCGCCTACAGGAGAAAACAGCATATCACCGCGTCCGATAAGCTTTTCACCGCCGCCTGTATCAAGGATAGTGCGGCTGTCCATATTGGAGCTTACCTTAAGCGCGATACGGCTCGGAACATTAGCCTTGATAAGACCTGTAATAACATTTACCGTAGGTCGCTGAGTTGCCAAAATCAGGTGCATACCTGCGGCACGCGCCATCTGCGCCAAACGGCAAATGCTGTCCTCGACCTCGCTGGGAGCCGCCATCATAAGGTCGGCGAGCTCGTCGATGGCAATGACCACGCGGCTCATTTTTTCCTTGGCAACGGGCAGTCCGTTGACCTCCATTACGGGCTGGATCAGCTCGCCCTCCTCGTTGGGAACAGGCGGATTCTGCTCGATATACCGGAGGTTTTTTTCTACTAAAGAATTATAAGAATCAATATCCTTTACGTCGAATTCAGAGAATATCTTATATCTTTGCAGCATTTCATTTACCGCCCACGCCAGCGCGCCCGCCGCTTTCTTGGCATCGGACACAATTGGAACCAGCAAATGCGGTATGCCCTTGTACTTGGAGAATTCTACCATCTTGGGGTCGATCAGCAGCAGCTTGACCTCGTCGGGAGTCGCCTTGTACAGAATACTTATCAGCATGGAGTTGACGCACACCGACTTACCGGAACCGGTGGTACCGGCAACCAAAAGATGAGGCATCTTGGCGATATCCGCCACAACTATCTCGCCTGAAATATCCCGTCCGAGCACGGTGGCAAGCTTGCTCTTTTGCTTGCGGAAGATATCGGAGTCTATAAGCTCACGCATGGAAACCATGCTGACCACCTTATTCGGCACCTCGATACCAACCGCCGCCTTGCCCGGAATGGGCGCCTCAATACGCACGCCGTTTGCGGCAAGGTTCAGCGCGATATCGTCGCTGAGGTTTGTGATCTTACTTATTTTTACGCCCGGCGCCGGCTGCAGCTCATAGCGCGTTACAGACGGACCGCGGCAGATATTGGTGATGGTTGCGTTAACGCCGAAGCTGTGCAGCGTTTCAATAAGCTTGCGCGAATTTTGAGTAAGCTCGGCACGCGCGCTTTCATCGTTATTGTTTTGATTCAGGTTAAGCAGCTGCACGGGAGGATAGTTATAAACCCTCTCTTTCTTTTCGGGCTGCGCTATCGGATTATATCCGATATTATCAAACTCAGACGCTTCCTTTTTCGGTTCCTCCTGCTTTTTAGCGAGCTTCTTCTTTTCCTTTGGAGGTTCTTCTGTCATCGTCTCGTCAACCGACTTGCCCGACTTTTTGCCCTGAGTTATATCGTCGGCGATCTGACCGATGGTGGTATCGGCGCTCTCGCCCATAGGCTTTGTCGCCTTGTTTATAATGTTGAGGAAATCCTCGGATTCGGTCAAATCGGTAGCGTTAAGCTCGTTAGGATCCACTACGTCCACATCAATGCCGTTCGGCTCGGGAGTTTTTTTCTTCTTTTTTCTCGTCTGAGGCTCGTCCATGGGAACATCGATCCCGCTTTGACGCTGACCTCCTATATAAATTGGGATATCTATAGTATCGGTATCCTGAACCTTGGGGCGTTTCCTGCTCTTTTTAGGCTCGGGTTTTGACTCTTGGCGTTCCGCCACTACAGGACGCTGCTCCTCTCTGTAACGCTCCCTGCGCTCTGTCACACGTTCCTTGTGACGGTTGTGCGCCTGACGCGCACGATTATATGTTCGTGAAGCAGCACGCGCCACATCCTTAACGCTCAGGTTTGCAATCAGGAAAATCAGCGCGACAACTATCAAAAAGCATACGATCAAGCCTACCGCAGAGCCGCAGATCGCCACTATCGGATATCCGAGGATTCCGCCGATAAAACCGCAGGACGGAGCTATGTACTTTGTGCTGTTAAACGCGTCCAGATACAGATTACCGAGGCACGCAAAATAATTCTGCGTTGAGAACTTAGCGCCTCCAATCATATATACCAACGCGCCCGCAAACAAAAACGTGAGCACACACAGCGCTATTTTTGCGCCAAAATGCGCGATTTGTTTTTCCTTTTCGTTTATCACGCACAGATAAATAAACAGCGCCGGAATCAACAGCACACCCAATCCGAACACGCCGAAGAAAAACGGGCGTATGGTGGTTCTCCAAACATTACTGCCCGGCACCAGCGCCAGCACCGCAAAGAAGATAGCGCACGACACATACAGTATCGACTTTACGCGCGGGCTTAATCCCGTGATTTGCGGTTCATTACGCTGCGCGCCGCGCTTAGCTCCCGTCTGTGTGCGTTTTCCCTGCGTCGGCTTTTTGGTTGTTTTTTTCGTTGTCTGCTTTTTAGCTGACAATCCTCTTCACATCCTTTTATTTTACTACGCGTACTTAACGTTAGATAGGATTCTAACGTTTGTTGTTTCGCGAGAAAGGTTATCCTATAGTTGGAAACCGTTGCTATTGTTAAGGTCACGTAAATTATTTAATGTTTCGCGAGAAGCGTTATCCTATAATCGGAAACAATAGCTATTGTTACGGTCATGTTCGCAATGATTCTGTAATAAACTATGCCTCTTTACCACATTACAGAGACACCGGCGCGCCGGTAAACAGGTTATGACCGGTATTGATCTCGATAAGGGAAATAACGATAAATGCGATACCGACCACAGCGGTGTAAGCAACAAAAATCAGCATTTTATCAGACTTCAAGAACCATTTAAAAATAACGATAGAGAGGTAGCCGACCACAGCGGACACTAAGACGCCCACCAGCACTACGACCAAATCGACATTGATTCCTTCCGGGCTTTTTACGGCGTCCAACCCCTCAAGCAATGCCGCTGCCAGAATCGAGGGAATCGCCATAACAAAGGTAAAATCAAGCGCCTTCTGCTTATTTATGCCGCGCATCTCACCTACCGAAAGCGTAGAACCCGAGCGGGACACACCGGGAAGCAGTGCCGCAACGACCTGCATCAAGCCGACGCAAAGAGCATCGAGCACTGTGTAAGTTTCCTTACCATTGCCCTCTGCGCTGTTTCCGCGCATATGCTTAAAGCCCTTGCTGCAGTTCCGTTTATTAAAGATGATTCCGAGCGTCAGCAGTATACTGGTCAGCAGCAGCGAGCAGGCGGTAACGATAAGGATCTGACTGCCTGCAAACAGATCCGCAAGATCCTTGACCTTCATATCCGTGCCGGGGATAGGCAGGAACATCAGTCCCAGCGGCAGCAGAGCGATAATGAGCATGACTATCATATTGCGCTCATAGTTCATTTGGCTCCACTTGAATTTGCCGGTAAAAATATCCTTGACCAAAGAGAAAAACTCTTTGATAAGACTCCACACAAGCTTGTGGTAAAAGGCGATTACCGCCACCAGTGTGCCGACATGCAGCATGACGTTAAAAAACAGGTTTCCTTCTCCTGCGGTGCCTGTGATATGCTGGGTAATAGCAAGGTGTCCGCTGCTTGACACGGGTAAAAACTCGGTCAAGCCCTGTACTATACCTTGAATGATCGCGTCAACAATGGTCATAATATGTACTCCTTCTTTTCAGGCAATGCCGCACCTGTTTGTGCGGATTGCTTTTATCATACTTCAATAGCTCAAAACGCATTACAGCGTCATTTCATAAAGCGCGTCCAACGCCTCGGACAAAGTGCCGGTATCGTCTATCAGCCCCTCCTCCACAGCTTCCTCGCCGTCGAGCACGGAGCCTACGTCCATCACCAACTGTCCTGTATTGAGCAGCAGCTCGTTATATCTGCTGTAGTCAATAGAGGAATTCTCCACAATAAACGCGGTTATCCTGTCCTGCATACGCTGAAAATACGCAAAGGTCTGCGGTACGCCCACAGTAAGCCCCGTAGTTCGCACCGGATGGATGGTCATCGACGCGCTCTTGGCTACAAAGCTCTTTTTTGCAGCCACCGCCAGCGGTATACCAATGGAATGACCGCCGCCAAGCACAATAGATACCGTAGGCTTTTTCATTCCGGCGATCACCTCGGCAATGGCAAGCCCTGCCTCCACGTCGCCTCCGACAGTGTTGATCATTATCAACACTCCGTCGATCCGGCTGTCCTCCTCGGCAGAAACCAACAGCGGGATAACGTGCTCATACTTGGTGGTTTTTACATTGGCTCCAAGCACAGTATGCCCCTCGATCTGTCCGATAATAGTCAGACAGTAAATCAGCTTTCCGCGGTGACTTGTAATGACCGCGCCAAGCTCGTCAAAGCGTTCGGGAACCGGCTCCGGCGTATCCTCGCGCTGCTGCGGTTCTTCACCGCACGGGTTGGGGATCATCTCGTTGCGGTAGTCTTTCAACATACCGCGCGCTTTCAGTTTTCGTGACATCACACGCACCTCCGCTGATAGTATAAACGGAAACGCGCGCAAAATGCGTTAAAATCTATAATATACTATACCATTATAGCAGGGAGCTGCAGTTTTTTCAAGATTTTCACGCTATATTTCTAAAAAGTAATAATTATTTTGCATAATGATAGTAGACTAATAGAATAGCATTATCATATTATATTCTATTTTCGGAGTTGATATTCCTTTGAATCCTGACATAATCATGGGCGTCAGCATTGGCTTGCTGGTGCTTTTGTCCGCCTTGTTCTCCGCAATGGAAACGGCGTTTTCTTTTGTAAACAAGATCCGTATCCAGCAGAGCGTTGAGGGCGGAAATAAACGGGCGCGAAATGTTCAGTACATAATCGAACACTTTGACAAAGCTTTGACCGCTATTTTGATCTGCAACAACATTGTAAACTTAGGCTGCTCATCTATCGCCACCGTGCTTTGTCTGCGTATCTTCGGCGACATCGGCTCGGCGATAGCGACAGGCATCACCACCCTGCTTGTGCTGACCTTCGGCGAGGTGATTCCAAAATGTCTTGCCCGGGAACACTGCGACAGCTTTTCCATAAAAACAGCAGGCTTTTTAAAGGCGATCACGATCCTGCTTTTCCCTTTGGTTTTTGTGTTCATGAAGCTCAAATCGCTGGCG
>CAMHCD010000126.1 GCA_946183545.1 uncultured Clostridia bacterium | reverse complement strand
AATTTGCCGACGAAATGCCGAAAACCATAAGCGGAAAAATCAAGCGCACCGACATAAGAAACATTGACAGAACTAAGATTTGTTAAGAAATGACATAATTTACCCGCCTGTTCACAATGTGTGAGCAGGCGGGGATCATTTTTTTGATGATCAATTCTCTGCCGGATCTGAAGGGGAGGGAGATCGAGCCTTCCTCGCGTACATCAGTCGGCGGAATTATTATAAAGTTATCAGTTAAACTGAGAGTTGTAGATTTCGCTGTAGAGTCCGCCGAGCTCCATAAGTGAGTCGTGGTTACCGGTCTCTACGATATTACCGTCCTTCATAACAATGATCAGATCGGCGTTTTTGATTGTGGAAAGTCTGTGCGCGATAACAAAGCTTGTTCTGCCGCTTGTCAGAGAATCCATTGCCTTCTGGATCAGGATTTCTGTTCTGGTATCAACATTACTTGTCGCTTCGTCGAGGATCAGCATAGGAGCGTTTTCGGTCATCGCTCTCGCGATGGTAACAAGCTGTTTCTGTCCTGCTGAAAGCGCGCTTTCCTTCTGGATCTCGGTATCAAGTCCGTCGGGCAGCGTCGCCACATAGTGGCTGAGGTTTGTCTCTTCGAGAATCTCCTGGAGTCTGTTTTCGTCAACGTCCTTCAGATTGTAAACGATATTCTCTCTTAGCGTGCCGTTGATAACCCATGTTTCCTGAAGGATCATACCGAAGATTTCTCTGAGCTCATGGCTGGACATATCCTTGATGGACACGCCGTCAACCAGAATATCACCGCTGGTTATTTCATAGAAGCGCATCAGTAGGTTAACCAAAGTGGTTTTACCCGCGCCGGTAGGACCGATAATAGCGACCTTCATGCCGGGCCGGATCTTACAGGAGAAGTTTGTGATCGTAAGCTTTTTAGGATCGTAGCCGAAGCATACATCCTTAAATTCAACCTCACCGCGGATATTATTGTGGTCGAGGAGCTGCTTTTTGTCGGTTTCTTCGGGAAGCTCTTCCTGCTCAAGGAAGGTGAATACTCTGTTGCACGCTGCGGTACCGAGCTGGATCGTTGAGCTCGCCTGACCGATCTGGGCAAGAGGCTCCTGGAACAGCGATACGTATACGATAAAGCCTGTGATAACGCCGATATCGGAGATAATGCCGTTAGCGAAGAGCAGACCGGCGACGATAAGAACCGCTGCATAGGTCAGGTATGATACGAACTGCATTGCGGGCTCGATAAGAGTACCGATAGCCTGTGACTTGTAAAGAATAGTGCCGAATAAATCGTTTTTGTTTTTGAATTCCTCAACCTTTTTGTCCTCGGCATTGAAAGCCTTGATGACGAGCTGACCTGAATAGTTTTCTTCTACGGTAGCGTTTACTTCACCGAGAAGCTGCTGGTTCTTGTCAAACAGAGGAAGCGCGAACTTGAAGGTAAGACCGATGATGATCAGCATGATCGGCAGTGAGCAAACAACAACGAGAGCCATCTGCCAGCAGGCGATGAACATGGCGATAAATACGCCGATAAGCATAACGCCCGACTGCACAAGCATACTCACTGAGTTTTGCAGCGAGGTGCTGAGGATATCAACGTCGTTGGTGATAACCGAGAGGATATCACCGGTTTGTGTGGTATCAAAATAATTAAGAGGCATTCTGTTGATTTTACATGAGATCTGCCTTCTTATATCCTTTGAGAACTTTTGGATGATAGTGTTGAGAATAAAGCCGGAAATAAAACCGGTGATGAACGCCGTCGCTACGTAGAATACGAGCAGCAGTGCGTAGTACGTTACGTTATCCATATTGACAACGAAATTACCGGCAACAGCTTCTTTGCCGACCGGCGAGATCTCATTTGTCAGGCTGCGGATCGTTCCGGGTGTTAAAATCGTAAAGACAACAGACGCGATAAGCAGAATGATCGCAATGATAAAGGGAGCGTAGTAATTGTGAAAAGCCTTTACAAGACTTCCGAGCTTGTTTTTTTCCTTAGCAGGGGCTTTGGTGGTTGTACTCATAATCCTAACTCCTCCTTACTAAGCTGTGATAACGCAATCTCCTGATAAACAGGACAATTTCTGACAAGGTCATAGTGCTTGCCGATACCAACCATTTTGCCGTTATCCAAAACAACGATCTGATCCGCGTCCATAATAGTACCGACGCGCTGCGCGATGATGACTCTTGTGGTGTCGGGAAGCTCCTCCGCGATTCTGCTTCTTACCGTTTTGTCGGTCTTGTAGTCAAGAGCCGAGAACGAGTCGTCAAAGATAAGGATCTCAGGCTTTGTGGCAACCGCTCTCGCGATACAGAGTCTCTGCTTTTGACCGCCCGAGAAATTTGAACCGCCCTGGGCAACTTCGGAATCGTAGCCGTTTCTCTTCTTCATAACAAAGCCGTCGGCGTCCGCGATCTCGGCAGCCCATCTTACGTCCTGGAACGTCATATCGGAATCCTTAAACGCGATGTTATCCTTGATATTGCCCTTAAAGAGGAAGCCTCTCTGCGGAGCGTAGCCGATGCGGTCTCTCAAATCCTTTTGGAGAACATCCTTTACGTTTACGCCGTCAACAAGTACTTCTCCTCTTGTGCAGTCAGCCATACGGGGGATCATATTGATGATAGTCGATTTACCGCTGCCGGTGGCGCCGATAAACGCGATGGTCTCACCCTTTTTGACCTTAAAGCTGATGTCGGATACCGCCTCTTTTTCCGAGCCGGGATAAGCAAAGCCGACGTTTTTAAACTCTATAGTGCCCGTTTCTTTGAAAGAGGCAGGGTTCTCGGGATCCAGAACGGAAACCTCATGAACAATGACCTCGTTGATACGCCTTGCGCTGACGCCGGCTCTCGGCCAGATAACGATCAGAGTTACCATAAGAACGAAAGACATAATGATCTGGCTCGCGAGCATAACAAACGCGTTGGTCGCACTGAAAGACGTTTTAGCTGCTTCCATATCCATGCCGTTAAGGACGAACGCGCTTGCCCACAGGATGGACAGGGACAGTCCCGACATAACCATCATAACAAACGGCGTAAAGAAAGACAAAACTCTGCCGGCAAAAATCTGTACCCTTGTGAAATTGGCGTTGACCTTTTCAAATTTGTTTTCCTGATAAGATTCGGCGTTAAACGCTCTGACGACCCTTACGCCGGTAAGGTTCTCTCTGGAAGCGACGTTGAGCATATCGGTCAGCTTCTGGACGATCTTGAACTTCGGTGTTAACATCATCAGCAGAATAACGACCGCAACGACAAGGAGAACCAGCCATACGGCAGTGACGATCGTCAAAGATGTGCTGGCGTACTGCATCAGAAGAATTACTGACCAAACCATTACGACTGGAGCTAAAAACGCGGTTTTTAAAAATGTGAGCCACGCAAGATGGACATTCTGCATATCATTGGTGGTTCGGGTGATCAAAGACTCGGTAGAGAAAGACGCAAAGTCAGAGATAGCGAACTTGTTGACTCTCTCGTACATTTTCTGCCTGATACTTGTGATACAGCTTGAAGCGTTCGCGCTGGCTACGAATCGGATAATGACCTCGATCGCCGCCATCAATATAGCGCATATGACCATATACAGACCATACCACCAGATTTCAGCCACACCGTTTTCCCGGCTGTTCTGGACAGCGCCGGTCAGCAGACTGATGTAGCTGACGATTTGCATCATGAAGTATACTTCTCCGAGCGTCAGCAGAAAGATCGCGATCACTGATACCCAGTTTTTTGCCTTCATGTTTTTGAAGAGTAATTTGAACATGACATCCCCTCTTTGTAAAATAATATTGTGCATATATCAACGGCATAGCAGCCGTCAAAATACTACAAATATAATTATATATAAAAGACAGAAAAAAGTCAAGTTGTTTATGCTTTTTGTAGTATAAATGTAACATTCCGACGGTTTTATTTATAATTGATATTTATACCGTGTTTTTTTGCCGTGCAGTCCGACAGTTAAGGCACTACCGCTCAAGGAAACAGAGAGTATTACTTTTTTGGCAAAAAAATCCCCGCCTGTTTACATTGCGTGAGCAGGCGGGCTTTAGCTTTTTATACTCTAAATCATCAAATCAGAATATTATCAATCTATCCGTTTCTTAATTTCTTCCTTGACTCTATCTAATTTGCTGCAGGTCAGAAGGGGAATCAATTCGTTTATATCGTCAATACTCTTGTCCCACCATTTAAAACGAAGCAGGAGTTCAATCAGCTCGTCATCAAAGCGTTTGCGAAGAACAGTTGCAGGATTTCCGACAACGATTGTATATGGCTCCACATTTCGCCCGACAACGCTGTTTGCTCCAATAATCGCTCCGTCGCCAATATGAACGCCGGGTAAAATGATAGCATTTTGACCAATCCATACATCATTTCCGATGATGGTATCACCTTTTAATGGCAAATCTTCTTGTGCAGGCGGCTTCATATCCCAGCCTTCCAGTGTATAGAACGGAAAGGTTGAAACAGAGTTCATTTGATGGTTTGCTCCGTTCATAATAAATTCAACGCCCGATGCTATCTGACAAAACTTACCTATAATCAGCTTATCTCCATTCCAATCATAAAGATGAGTAACGTGACTTTCAAAATCCGAATCAGCGATATAGGAAAAGACACCGACAATAATATTTGGATTTTTGATTGTCGGTTTGATATAGATTTCTTTATCATAGCCCTTGATCGGGTGAATGGCATTTGGATTTGGTGTTTTTCCGTCTTTCATTTGATTACCTCTAAATTCCGATTTATCTTTCCAAAAGTTTAACACAAAACTCACTATAAGAAAAGAGGGAGTATTATCATTCTTTGTAACACTTACCGCAACGAGTGCAGCCGTTGCATATGATCTTCATTCCGCAGGTTTGGCACTTCTCGCCAAAGTATGGTTTGTAGTAATCTTTATCGGCTATACTGAAACCGAGCTGACGGGTCAACTTAAAATCAATCGGTTTTCCCTGATAGCTCAATCCTGATTTATACGCCTGATTCGCCTGTAACTCACTGCCCTCGATTTGATAGGTCTTGCCGTCCTTGACAAAGCGCCTGCCTGTGCCGATAAAGGCGAAGGTGACGCCATACTCCTCGCACTCGTCACGGAGCTGCTTTACCCATTCATAATGGCAGGGACGTGCGCCCGCATAATTCTCGCCGTCGCAGATCACCTGTTCAAGCTGTCCGCTTTTGAGATATTCTCTGATACTTATTGCACCGATGAACGGAGCGCACATAATGCCCTTGTGTTTGAACGGCAGGGAGAGCAAAATCGGGATACGTTCGTCGGCTCTTTTTTGATTTTCACAGCTGACGTTAAAGAACACGTTTTCCCAACCGTCGCCCCAATCACTTGGCAGTCGATCCCTTACTCTCTGCGGACGTTTCGTCAGCAAGAAGAAAACGACGTCGGGGCGTTGACGAATAATATTCCACGCTTCATCACGCCACGCATCCGCTTCTTCAAGAAAAAAGTCGGAGGTCATACACACGCGGAGCTGTTCGCCGCTTTTGACTTTGTAA
>CAMHCD010000125.1 GCA_946183545.1 uncultured Clostridia bacterium | reverse complement strand
TCTGTATCCGCAACTCAGGCGGCAAAGAACTGCACCATCAGCTTTACCGGCAAGACAAGCTACGGCTACGACTGGGACTACAGAGCCGACAGCACCGCAGCTAAGATCACCTGCACCTATAATTTTAAAACCGGCAAGTACACCTTCAAGGCAGTAGGTCAGTACGCAGGCAACACCAACGCTGTTCTGAAATACGCCACCATCGACGGCAAGTGGCACAACGTACCCGTTCGCTTCACCGTTGACAAGAACAAGAACGTCACCGGTCAGCAGACAGGCAAGGAATACATCACTGCCAACCGTTACGCCGGCTAAGATAATTTACCAATCACCACATTTTCATAATATCCTCTCTAAAACGTGAACGCGGCAAATGCGTTCACGTTTTTTCTATGTAGATGAAAACACGCGTGTGCTCATAAAAAGTATTGACTGAAATATTAATTATGTATATAATACTTAATATGTGAACTTTGTCGGATTTTCGGAGATGAACTATATGGGATGGATGATTTTGCTGTGGATCGTTTTAGGTCTGCTCGGCTTGCTGTTTGCCTATATGTTGCTGATCATTATCAGCAGCTTTTTTGCCGACCCTCACAAGGCATATGACAAAAACAGCCGCTATTATCGCTTTTTGCTGAACAGCGCCACAGGGCTTGCGACCGTTATTATCCGCATCAAGCTAAAGGTCACGGGAATCGAGCAGCTGCCGCAGGGCAGGTTTTTGCTCGTCGGCAACCACCGCTCCAAGTTTGACCCCATCCTCACCTGGTACGTCTTCCGCAAATATGATCTTGCGTTCATCTCAAAATATGAGAACTTTGAGGTGCCGTTCTTCGGACGTATTATCCGCAAGTGCTGCTTTATGGGGATCGACCGCGAAAACCCGCGCAAGGCGGCAAAAACTATCATCCAATCGGTCAAGCTGATAAAAAGCGACGAATGCTCGGTGGCGGTTTATCCCGAGGGTACGCGCAACTACGGCGACGGTCTGCTTCCGTTCCACAACGCAGTGCTTAAAATAGCGCAAAAGGCTGAGGTACCAATCGTAGTGCTTGTAGTTGAAGGCGCCGACGCCATTCAGCATAACTTTCCCAAGCGCAAATCTGTGGTCCACCTGGACATAGTCAAGGTGATCCCCGCCGACGAAGTAAAAGAAAAAACAACAGCCGAGCTGGGCGAAGATATAGAGCAGTCAATGCTGTGTAAGTTAAAGGAGTATGAGCAATGAAAACGTATTTGGTATACAACCCTCAATCCAACAATAACACAGGCGAGGATATCCTGCCTAAGCTGAAGGAGATCTGGCGTTATAAGGAATTTACCTTGGTCGATATCACATCAACCACTTACGCGGAAATTTTGGCTGACATGAGCGATGACGACGAGCTGCTCGTCACGGGCGGCGACGGCACGCTGTATCATTTGGCAAACGGGGTGGACGGCGATAACCTGACCAAACGTATTTACTTTTATCCCTCCGGCAGCGGAAATGATTTTTGGAACGACGTAAAGGAGGGCAAGCCCGACGAGCCGCTCCTGATAAACGATTATCTAAAGCAGCTGCCCACCGTTACGGTCAAGGGCAAGACCAGCCGCTTTGTCAACGGCATCGGCTACGGGATCGACGGCTACTGCTGCGAGGAAGGCGACCGACTGAAGGAG
Organism: uncultured Clostridia bacterium; assembly: GCA_946183545.1. Lineage (GTDB taxonomy): Bacteria > Bacillota > Clostridia > Oscillospirales > Acutalibacteraceae > Ruminococcoides. The sequence goes on along the minus strand of CAMHCD010000125.1, from coordinate 3,868 downwards.
AAAAGCGACAAGCCTATAAACTACACCTCTATTGCCATCAAGGGTCTGCTGTTCCACTATAAGCCCACAAACGCCACGGTCGAGGTGGACGGCAAAAAGCATCACTTTAAAAAATGTTGGCTGGCTCCCACAATGAACGGACGCTTCTACGGCGGCGGAATGATGCCTGCTCCCGAACAGGACAGACTAAACACAGAACGCACCGTCACCACCATGGTGATGAGCGGCGCAGGAAAAATCAAAACGCTGATTGCGTTCCCGTCTATATTTGAGGGCAAGCATGTAGAAAAAACCAAGCTTGTATCCATCTTTACGGGCAAGCATGTTAAGGTAAGCTTCGACCGCCCGGTCGCTTTGCAGATCGACGGCGAAACGGTACTGAACGTTACCGAGTATGAAGTAAACAGCGCAGTATAATACTAATACCTAATAAAAAGCAGACAATCTTTGCGGTCTATTTTCCGCAATACTGCGTTGTCGTCCTTGCAAGGCGCCAGCCTTGTTGCGTCCTTCGCCTTGTCTTGCGAAAAATACCCTTGCAAAATATAAGTCTACTTTCTATCAGGAATTAGTATAAACACTTGGGGCTGTCGCAAAAGTCATAATGCGACAGCCCCGTTAAATTATGTTCTGTTGATAAGCCGCTTTTTATACTGAGCAGGCGTGCAGTTGTATACCTTCTTGCATTGCGTAATAAAGGATTTTACGTTGGCAAAGCCGTTTTCCATTGCCGCGGTAGATACGGTCACGTTGTTGGTTATCATATCGTTTATCGCGCTTTCAAGCCTAAGGTTTGCAAGATATTCCGAAAAGCTGACCTGCGTAACATTCTTAAAGTACTTGGAAAAGTACGAGGGCGACAGGTTGACCACCGAGGATATCTCATCAAGAGGTATCTCTCGCTTGTAGTTTTCGTTGATATACGCGATAGCGGTTTTTGCGTAGGAAAAGTCGCGCTTGGGTGCGGACAGCGAGCCCGCAGAACGGCGGAAGCACATGCAACGGCTCAGTAAAAGGTAATAAATTTTGTTGATGTGCGAAATTTGTATAAGCGACGCGTAATCGCTGTCGTTATCCACCGACGCTATATCGTTGAGCACGCTGATGATCTCCTGCTTTGCGTTTGGAGTCTGGTTCATATCGAACACTACGCTGTCAATCGACTTGCAGAACATACGCATGTACTCAAACGAAAAGTTCATGCATAGCAGCTTGCAGCTCGTGCCGCTGACAGGACGCACCAAATGAACATCCTCACTGTTGAATAAAACAAAATCTCCCTGCTCAACTACAAAGGTGTCGCCGTTACAGCAACACTCGGAGTTACCTTCAATAACATATACTAATTCCGGCTCACGGTGCCACTGCAATTCGGTTTTGTGAGTCTCGGATGATAAATTATGATAAGAGATGGTTGCGGGTATATTTTTATCATAATTTATCACATCATACTTATAATCCATCTAAAACTTCTCCTTGTTCTATTGCAAAAAATGTAGAAGTATTGTAGTATATATTAAGTATACTGTGTACAATAGTGCATTTCTATGTAATTATGTATTTTTTATATGGACATTTGTTGCATTTGATAATATGTTGAAAAAAGGAGACCCGTGGGATGAATGACAACGCAATAAATCATGTTGATCTGCAGTGCCTGTCATGCGGATGTAATCTTATACGAAACGATTTGAAGCCCAATATTGCCGCTCAGTCCACGTATAAACTGTTCTATATTTACAGGGGCAGCTGTGTTGTTAATATCGAAGGCGTGTCACATAAGGTGGACACGGACTGCTCGGTTTTAGTGTTTCCGTTCCAAAAGTACTTTTTTGAGCAGGCGGATGATCTTAAGTATTATTGGCTGGAGTTTACGGGCTTTCAGGGTTCGGCTTTGGTCAGCCAGACGGCGTTCAACTATGCCGAGCCCGTGGTAGGCAGGATGAACAAGGACGGGTTTGAGTTTTTGTTTGAATATCCGGAATGCGGCACCGACGAAACATATGACCGTTACCGCAACGCCGCTGTCGTGCTGTTGATATTTTCGTTTTATCTGGAACACTTTCCGGGCAAAAATCAGCTCGAAAACGATTATGTGTATGACGCGCGTGTGTATATCGAGGAGCATTTTTCCGATCCCGGGCTGAACGTCAATACGGTAGTAAACTATTTAAAGCTTAACCGCAGCTATTTTTACCGCCTGTTTAAAACAGAGACCGGTATATCGCCGGTGGATTATATAAACCGCCGCCGGATTTCACGCGCGGAAAGTCTGCTTACCAACCGCAGAATGAGCATAAAGGACGTGGCTTACTCGGTGGGCTACACCGATCAAATGTATTTTTCACGTGTGTTCAAAAGACTAAGCGGCAAAACCCCGACGGAATACCGCAACAGTATTTCATACTAGGTAAGGTTTAGTATTATACTAAATATCAAATAATTCGCAAAAAATCCCTCATACCCGATCGATGTCAGGTGTGTGGGATCGTTTATCTCTAAACAAAACGTTTCCAGAGACTTATACTCCGTTTTGACCCGCCGTTGATGAATTTTATCTCCAAGCTGAACATTTCCAAAGACTTAACCGTTCATACTCCGTCTTGACCCGCCGTTGATGATGTGTACTGCTAAACAAAGCGTAGTAATAGGCGGAGGTAAACTAATCGGCAAAATCGGAATCGAGGGTAACGTTCAGGCGATAATCCGGGTAATGCTGCTGAACCTCGTCGATGATTTTGGCAAAATAAGCCGCGCGGTCTCCGGCAGCAAAATCGATAACCAAATCAAAACGGATCTCTTTGTCCTCTTTGTTGATCGAAAAACCGTGCATCTGCATTACATAGCTGTGTTTGGTAACAAGCTTGCGGATATCGTTGAATACCGCCATATGGCTGTCGTCGGTACTGCGCGCGTACACTCCTATACCTGTAAGCATGACATGGTTGTCGCAGTACACCTTGTCGGCAATGCGTCGTTCAAGCCGGTCGAGCTCGGTCATGGTGTAGGTGTCCGGCAGCTCGATGTGGAGCGAACCGATATAGGTTTCGGGACCGTAGTTGTGGAGTATCAAATCGTAAACACCCGATACATCGTCAAAGCTGAGCACGGTTTCCTTTATGTCGTTGGCAAGCTTACTGTCAACGCGCTCGCCCAAAATAGAAGAAACGCCCTCGCGCAGAATATCGATACCTGCCTTGATGATCACGATCGCTATTACAGCCGCCAGCCAAGCCTCAAGGCTAAGACCCCAAATCATGAAGATACCTGCCGCCACCAGCGTGGAGGTAGAGATGATAGCATCCATCAGCGCGTCTTTACCCGAGGCGACCAGCGAGTCGGAATTGACGCTTTCGCCGGTCTTTTTTACGTACAGTCCGAGCACGATCTTGACCACTACCGCTACGGCAATGATTATCAAAGAGACCGCGTTGTATTCGGGAGCGGTCGGTTCGATTATCTTTTTTACGGATTCCGCAAAGGCGCTTACACCGGCATAAAGAATGATGACGGCGATCACCATAGCGCTCATGTATTCGATCCTGCCGTGACCGTAAGGATGCTTTTTGTCGGGTCGTTTGCCAGCGATCTTGGTGCTGACAATAGTTACTACCGACGAGAGCACATCGCTCAAGTTGTTGACCGCGTCCAGCGTGATAGCTATCGAGCCGGTCAGCGCACCGATAGCCGCCTTGAATCCGGCAAGGAACACATTGGCGATAATCCCGATGAATCCTGTGCGGATTATGATTTTTTCTCGATTCAAATCAATACCACCTTATATAGTTTTATTTTAAGATTTTTCTTGTCTCGATCAAACGCGCAAAAGGCAAGCCCAAGATAAGCACAACGGCAAGCTCGCCCAGCG
>CAMHCD010000124.1 GCA_946183545.1 uncultured Clostridia bacterium | reverse complement strand
AACACAAAAAATCAATATAATTTATTGCTGTTTTAGAAAATTGTTATGTTTTTCGTTTGCAATGTAAATATTCAGGGTTGTTTTATAAACGAATATTAAACGAATATTAATTAATATATTTTTTGTTTGTTCAAATCACAGGTAAAGCACAGGGACTGACCGCGCGGATATGTGTTTCATCCACCCTGTCAGCGGCAAAAAAACAAGCCTGTCCTCTCCGCTGCCGCAGGATATGCAGGCGATCGCCGAAGAATTCAGGCTTCTATGATTTGATTTTATTTTTCGTACTGTTTGATTTCGTAAATCTTGTAGCCGTCCAGCTCGTTCACCTGCTCATACACAGCGTACTGATCGGGGTCGGCGTAGTAGGCGGTCAGGTAGTTTTCCTTGCGGAACACGATGTTTTTATCAATGACATAGATCTTACGGTTGGTCATGATCGCTTCGTAGATGTTTTCGGGTAAATACCGCCTACGCAGCATCTCGTCGTTATGGAAATAGCCGAAGCCGTCAAGGTTTTCAAGATACTCACTTCGGAAGCCCCACATCGGATGCAGGTAGTTCTCGGTGTACTGCACAAACTCCTTTTCAGTGGGAGTGTCAATAACATAGTAGCAGTCGGGATTGCGGTTGATGTCGGAAATCAGGCTTTCCGGTACGTTGTTATAATTAACCACGGGCAGGCTGCCGAAGAATACAAAGCAGTTGATCACCGCTACAAGCACGACCACAGCGGAAGAAATGATCATGTAGCCGTTACTCAAGCGCAGCTTGGAGGACGGCTTTTCGCTGCGCTGGATCTCAAAGTTGAACGAGTTCATCAGCAGCGCCAGCATAAACATCAGCACTCCGTACAACACCGCGTCGTTAATAAACAAAACGGTTCTCAGCACAACGCAGGTGATAAGCCCTGCCAAAAAGTAAAACAGAGGGAAAAAGCTGAATCGGTTTTTGTGATAAACAATAAAGACGATCGAAATCCCTATGTATACAAGCATGGCTACAAAAGTCGTATCAGGCTTTTGCACATGACTTGTAAAGTCCATTAACAAAGAATTGATAGCGTATATGGGCTTGCTTTGGATTTCCTTTAGCTGAATGGTGTTGATGCTTTGTATAGTCTTGGCGTCTATGTTTTGCGCGGGATCGTAGTAGCCAAGCTTTACGATCTCATACTTTGTTTCCGAATCGATACCTGCTTCGGCAAACTCCTTTTCATTACCCTTATAATCGGGAAAGGGGAGAGAATCTACCGAGGTTGCGGCTACAGAATAATTGTAGTAATCCTCTGCTTCATAAGTGGCGTGATTTACGGAATAGCTGAAGTTTGCAAGTCCTACGCACAAAACGGTAACAAGCAGGAACATCAGTACAAACGGTCTGGAGTACCAGAAGAACTTTTGAAAATCAAGACGGTACTTCTTTTTGGTTATCATGTCGCCGAGGAAGAACGCAACGCCAAAGCCCAGCGCCACAAAAAAGTAGAGGTAGTTTAAAAATGAGCCGAATACTATCTCCAGCACGCCGATCCAGCACGAGAGCGAATAGCGCTTGTGATAAATAGCGCCAAGCACCAGCATAAAACCGCCTAACAGAAGCAGGGCAGAGGTGCTCTTGCTGCTGACCTGCGAATAATGGTTGAGCGCGTAAATGATATTGAGTATGGCGGTAAAAATAAATGCCTTGCGTTTGTTGTATTTGTCCGCAAAAACAAACGTTATGGAAACAAATGCCGCATAGGACGCTAAGATCTCAAACAGGACAAAACAGTTGAAATCGGACAGCGAATACTGCACCGTGCCTAAAATCATGGCGAGTATATAGTTGATCGTGCCGCTGTAGTAAAAGTGATCCCTGCATATCATTATTGAATGATAGTAGTCCTCGCTGTCAATATAGGAGAACGAGGTCAGGATAATGATCGCGGCGGCAAACAGCATGTTGAGCACCGCCGCAAACAGCACTTTGCTTTTCAGCGTTTTTAGTATTATCTCTTTCATATTGTTATGCCAACGTTATTCTGCCCGGCCCATGTTGTCTTCCGGTCTTTCACGACCGCGATCCGGGTTGTCGTTATTACTGTTGTTATCACTATTATTATCTGTTTCCTCGTCTTCGGTGTATTCGCTGTACTCGGAGTCGTCGTAGTATTCACCGTCGTAGTAGTATTCCTCGTCATCGACATAATTATCGGTGTTCTCGTCGTCTTCGCTTACGATCAAGCCGCTTGAAACGTTCAGCGTTATAGTGGTACCTCTCTTTAATTCCTGATTTGGGTCGGGATACATCGAGGTGACTATGCCTTCTTCGTATTCATAGCTTTCGGCGGATTCGCCTCGCTCAACGACAAAGCCTTCATTTTCCAATATTTCTTTTGCGTATTCGTAATACGCGCCGATCACATTGGAGGGATAATCAAATTCGCTCAGCGTTGTTTCCGGTTCGGTGGTTGTAGGAGCGGTTGTAGACTGTGCCGAGGTAGGCTTCTGGGTGGTGACCGGTTCCTCTGTAAATACAGCGGTAGAGGGCTGGGTGGCTTCCGTCTTGCCGCCGAACCAGTTGTTGGTTGCGGCTAACACGCCGAGGGCAGCAAGCAGAGCTACTGCCAAAACCGACGCAATAATAACGGCAATAAGACCCTTGCGGTTACGTTTTTCCTCCTCGTTTTGTTCTGCATAGAAGGAATCGTCGTCATAAAAGCCGTTCTTACCGAACTCGGTATCAACGGTATCCTTTTGTCCGGTTTCGGTGTCGGAGGCGTTTTCGGGTTCGGGCTCGGGTTCGTCGTCAAAGAAATCGCCGTAATCCTTCTGAGCCTTTTTATTGACGTCGTTTATGTTGAATACCTTGGTTTGCAGCTGATAATCGTCAAACACACGGTTGTCGATCTCAGGCTCGTGATAATTATTATCCGGAACAAAATCATCCTTTGACTTGTTGCCTTCATCCGACGTTGCGGAAAAGGTTTTTTCCGAATCGTTTAAATTCGGTTCAACAGGCGTTCCCGAGGTTTTTTCTGCGGCTGATGCGTTAATTGCAGCTCCGGCTGCAGCAGCGCCTGCAGCTATAGTACCTTTTGACAGCGGTTCGGTCGGAGGCTCTTCGATCTCATCAAAAGCGGATTCCTCAAATACATTGCCTTCAAACTCGGTGGATTCGGGCGCAATGATTTCTTCGTTAGGCTTTTGCTCCTGCTGTGGTGCTGGTTTTATGGAAGCCAGTGCGTTTTTAAGATTGCCGGCGTTTTTCCAACGGTTACGGTTATCCGGCTGACAAGCGATCACGATAATGCTTTTAAGCTTTTCGCTGCCGTTTGCCGGAGCGGTTGTGCTCTCCTTTGCAAAACGCTTTTCGACCGCCTGCTCACGGGTTACGCCTTCGCCTTCAAACGGGATAGCGTTGTTGTTGCACATGGCGTACATCATCAGACCTACCGAGTAGATGTCTGTGGTGTAGTCGGGTTGAGTATTGTCTTTGATTTCGGGAGCGATGAACGACAGATCATCGATCTTGCTTTCAAAATCGGTAAAGCCGCCAAGCAGATATTTGCCGTTATCGGTCACAAAGATATTTTCGGGTTTGATGTTGCCGTGGTTGATACCGTGAGCTTCAAGCTTTTGCAGCAGCTCGCTCATCTGCAATCCAAACTCTACGACCTCATCCTCGGAAAAGCTCTTTTGATCCGTAACCGAAGCGAGCGTCGGCAGATTCTTTGTAAGAATAAACAGTCCGATTTTGTTTTTTGACGGTCTGTCAAGTACCGCCGCGTCAATATATGCGCTTATATCGCCGCACGCCATGACGTTTTTGATGAACTGCGTTTCTTCATTTATCAGCTGAACGTTATCGCTATTGTAGTTGTCATCCTGAAACGCTACATACGTCAGCTTTGCCTTTGTAACGGAACCGTCGGTTTCCTTGCGTGTGACCTCATATACAGGATATCCGTTTGCATCGGGTAATGATGACGCTACCTTCCATGCTTTCAAGGATTCAGGTAGTTTAAACCTTGACATTTTACTTCTCCTTTGTCAACAATAGTCTTTTCATTCTCATCCGCTTTTTATACATTACATAATATCCATACTATTATAGCACAATGAAATAAAGATTTCTACTGTTTTTCAAGATAAATTTTTAAAATCTACCGTATTTTGTGCTGTTTTTTTCTTTCAACCCCAATATACCGCCCAAGATACCCATTAGTACCGACGCAAGAAGCTTTATTACAAGCAGCGATCCTACCCCTGAGCTTCCCTTTGCGCAGGACGCCATCACTGTAAAGCATATCAAAAAAAGCCCTGTCAGTCCGCCGACGGGGATCCCGGCGCCTTTGTTGATTTTTGCGGCAATAAAACCGCCGACCAGTGCGCCGAGACCCAAAACCGCGGCAGAAAGATATTCCGTCAAATCCCCCGGCAACAATCCCGTGCTTAACATTACAGCTGCAAAAATCGCCGTAAGTATTACGCTGAACAGTATGGCGCATACACACCCGACAGCGATTGCGGTGATCAGTTTCTTTTTATCGGACATAAAAAATCCCCCTGAATATAATTTTGCTAAATTATATTCAGGGAGTGTTTGATTAATTCTTATTTTTCAGCGTCTACGGTTTTGTCTTCCTTTTTGAATCTGCTGAAGAAGCTCTTCTTTTCGGGAGCGTTGGGGTTGGTATCCTTAACGGTATCTACCGAGGAAATGCACCATTTTTTAAACTTCATCTTAACTCTGTCTGAGCCTGTTTCAATAATCAGAGCGTCCTCTTCATCCTTGATTGCAACTACTCTGCCCACGATGCCGCCGATGGTAGTGATCTCATCACCGATCTCAAGGGAGTTGCGCATTTCTGCTTCTTCTTTCTTCTTCTTTGAGTTGGGGCGAAGCAGGAAAAAGTATACGGCAACAATGATCAAGCCGTAAATCAGGATCATGCCCCACATGCCGAAACCGCCGTTTGCGTTGTTGCTTGCCTGCGCAAGAATGGGTAAATTATTCATATTGATTTTTCATTCCTTTCAAACAATTATTATGATTATAACAGTTTTGGAATTGTAATGCAAGCATTTTTTTTATTATATACGCACGCCTAAGATTTTTCGGTATTTTTCATAGAATTCATCGAAGCAACCCTCATCAAGCTTATGACGTATGACTTCCATCAGGTTGTTGTAAAAGTACAGATTATGTAACACAGCCAGCCGCATTCCAAGCATTTCGCCGCTTTTCAGCAGGTGGCGTAAGTAGGCGCGTGAGAAGCTTTTGCATACTGGGCAGTCACAGTGCGGGTCGATGGGGGATGGGTCAAGCTCATATTTGGCGTTGTTGAGGTTGCGAACTCCTTCCCACGTAAACAGTTGTCCGTGGCGAGCGTTGCGGCTTGGCATAACGCAGTCGAACAGGTCAATGCCGCGGTGTACGGACTCCAGAATATTTACAGGCGTACCTACGCCCATCAGGTAGCGGATCTTATCGTTTGGAGCGTAAGGTTCCACTGTTTCGATTATCTCATACATAACCTCGGTGGGTTCTCCTACCGCCAGTCCGCCGATGGCATAGCCGTCTAAGTCCAGCTCGGCAATCTCTTTCATATGGTTTATACGCAGGTCGCGGAAAGTGCCGCCCTGGTTTATGCCGAACAGCATT
>CAMHCD010000123.1 GCA_946183545.1 uncultured Clostridia bacterium | reverse complement strand
GCTGACACGTTCGTGAATTTACCGATGTATTTTAGTGTACATCTCACTGTAATTTTTTGAGTATTTACTCAAAGTCATTACGGGTTTCTTTCTTTGCTTATTGTTCAATTTTCAAGGTTCTGTGCGCTTTTTCATGCTGTTTTTTTAACCGCCTGAAACAGCGCCGCACTCAACAGTGCAAGTGCTATTATATATCACTTTCTTATGTTTGTCAACACTTTTTTTGAAAAATTTTAAAAAAGTTTTAGCCTCATACAGTATGGGCAGACGGCACATAAACTCAGCGCCGTCTGCCCGAATTATTATATTCCGTTTTGAAGCATACAGGCTTTGAGTGTGTTCTTCATCAGTGTGGAGATCGTCATGGGACCGACGCCGCCGGGCACCGGAGTTATGAACGAGCATTTATCCTTGACATTCTCAAAATCTACATCGCCGCAAAGCTTGCCGTTTTCGTCACGATCCATACCTACGTCGATAACGACCGCGCCTTCCTTGACCATATCCGCTTTAACAAATTTGGCGATACCGACGGCGGCTACTAAAATGTCCGCTCTTTGGCATACCTCGGCGAGATTCTTTGTACGGCTGTGGCAAATGGTAACGGTTCCGTTTTCGTGAAGCAGCAGCATACCCATGGGCTTGCCGACGATATTGCTTCTGCCGATGACCACGCACTCCTTACCCTCGACGGGGATGTCATAAGCGTGAAGCATTTCCATAACACCTGCCGGTGTGCAGGGCAAAAAGTCGTATTCGCCCAACATGATTTTGCCTACATTTACGGCATGAAACGCGTCAACATCCTTTTGCGGGCTGATAGCTTCAATCACCGCCTTGTCATCAAGGTGCTTCGGCAGAGGGAGCTGAACAAGGATACCGTTGATATCCTTCTTTTCGTTAAGGGTATGTACCAACTCCAAAAGCTCCTCCTGAGTGGTGGAAGCAGGCAGCGCGTATTCTTCGGAGGTAAAACCGACAAGCTCGCAGGCTTTCTTTTTATTATTTACATACACCCTCGACGCGGGGTCGTCGCCGACGATAACGACAGCCAAGCCCGGGGTTATTCCATGCTTTTCTTTAAGCGCCTGAGTTTCAAGCCTTACTTTTTCTTTTACCTGAGCCGACACTTTTTTTCCGTCGATAATTTGCATAAAAAGAGTCCTCCTTCTTTATATTCTTGATCAATAAAACGGCGCCGATGATCAGCAGCAGCGCGGACAGCACCTGGCTGACGCGAATATCCATGCCGAACACCCGGAACGGCAGATACAGGCTGTCGGTGCGTAAGCCTTCTACGATCATACGTTCAAAGCCGTACCATACTAAATAAATGTAAAAGACCTGTCCGGCGTAACGCTGGCGGTATTTACTGTAGAAATGTATCAGCACAAAGCCGAACAGACACCAGAGCGATTCATAAAGGAAGCAGGGATGGACCATCTCGCCGCCGGTGCCTTCGCTCATCATAGCCCACGGCAGGTTGGTAGGAGTTCCGTATGCCTCTTGATTCATAAAGTTGCCCCAGCGCCCTATGCCCTGTCCGAGCAAAAAGCCCATCATACTGATATCCAAAATCGGCATGAATTTCATCTTCTGGATCTTGGCTACGATCAAACCGCCCAGCAGAGCGCCGATGATGCCGCCGTAGATAGCAAGTCCGCCCTCGTGTATTGCAAAAATCTCGTTGAGATGCTTGCTGTAATAATCCCAGCGGAAGATGCAGAAATACAGTCTTGCGCCGATGATCCCCGTGATAAGACCGACAAACACACAGTTGAACAGCTTGTTGCGGTCAACATTGTAGCGTTTTGCGCTTTTGTAGGCGTAGAGCACAGCGAGCATCATACCGAGCATGATTATAACGCCGTACCAGTATATTTTGAAATCTCCGAATTGCAGGGCAACGCGGTTAATTGTAAAACTCCAGCCCAAATTGGGAAATCGTACATGATAGATATCCGGATTCATCTTACGCCTCCTCCCCGTTTTTAACTACGGAAAGAGTGCAGTTGTTGACGTCAAGCATCTGCATAAGCCGCTGCTGCACATCCTCAAAGGTCGTGTCTGCCACCGCGTCGATATATGTGAACTTTTCGTTGCCGTTGAAGTGATGATCCAGAATGGTATTCGCGATGGAGCCAACGGAATTGAGCGCGGATATAACGTCGCCGTAAACCGACTTGCGGGCGTTTTCAAAATCCTCTTTACTCAGCCCCTCAGCCTTGACCTTTGCTATATACTGCTTGATTTGCTCCGCCGCCTGTTTCGGAGCGCGGGACTCGCCGCCGAAGATGACCGAACGGTAGCCGGGGCCCTCAAAAAGCTCAAACGAGAATGATGTGTTGATCAAGCCGTCGTCCATAAGCTGCTGGTACATTTCGCTTGTTGAGGAAGCCAACATTTCAAGCAGGATATCGGTGTGAGCAAGCCGTTTTTCGTCAAGCGGCTTATCGGCGTTTTCCTTAAAGCCCAGATTAAACAACGGCACCGACACCGGGAAGCTCTGTTCCACATAGGGAGCGACCACTTCGTAAGGCTCGTCCTCAAAGTAGTTTTCGATAGTGTGTTTTTCACAGGGCTTCAGCATACGGTCACAGATGGAAAGTACCTGATCTACTGTGACGTTACCTGCGACACAGAGCGCCATATTGTTAAGATTATAAAAGGTATTGTAGCACTGATACAGCTTTTCGGCGGTGATTTCGGCAATGCTTTCAACCGTTCCCGCTATGTCGATCTTAACGGGATGATGATGATACATGTTTTCAAGCATATTGAACATCACGCGCCAGTCGGGGCTGTCGTCGTACATTTTGATTTCCTGACCGATGATCCCCTGCTCCTTGGCAACGGTTTCTGCAGTGAAGTAGGGACTCTGTACAAAGTCGAGAAGTATTTCAAAGCTCTCCTCAAACTTGTCTGTGCAGGAGAACAGATAACAGGTTTTTTCAAAGCTGGTGTAAGCGTTTGCCGAAGCTCCGGTTTTTGCATAACGCGCAAAGGCGTCGCCGTCCTCGCTTTCAAACAGCTTATGCTCCAGATAATGCGCGATACCGTCGGGAACAGTGATTTTTTCGCCGCCGTCGAGTGAGAAGCAGGTATTGACGCTGCCGTACTTGGTGCCGATGATAGCGTATGCGGAATTGTAGCCCTCCTTGGGATAGACATATACGGTCAATCCCGAGGGATGCAGCACTTTAAAATAGCTGTCGCCTGCGCGTGCCGACTTTATTTCACTTATATTCATTGCGCGTCCCCCTTGTTTTTGAGTACATATACGGTATCAAGACTGAGCAGCTTGGCGGCTTCAACGACTTCTTCCTTTGTGACCGCCTTGATACGCTTAGCCATTTCTTCTATAGAACGGATCTCACCGTCAAATATCTGGTTCATATACCATGAGCCGATGCCGCGTACCGTATCGTTGGACGAATAGTAGGCGTTTATTACCGCAAGCTTTGTCGCTTCAAGCTCAAAATCCGTGATATTGCCGTTTTGCATGTCCTCGATCTCATGCATTATACCTGATTCAAGCTTTTGGATATTATCGCCCTCAACGCCGCTGTCGATCATCATGATACCCTTGTGCTTATCATAACGCGCGGCGCAGTAATAGCAAAGGCTCTGCTTTTCGCGCACGTTGCAGAAAAGCTTTGAGGTTGCCGTACCGCCGAGCACTGCCGCCATCAGCTGTGAAGCGATGACCTGCTTGTCCGGCAGGGCGCGTCCGCCGCGGAAGCCCATAACGAGCTTCGCCTGCGAAACATCCATTTCCTCGCTCACTCTTGCGACCTTGTCCGCTTTGGCAACAAACTGCGTGGTTATAGCCACGGGGTCGCGCTGAATATTTGCAAAAGCTTTGGCAAAAACGGACGCAGCCTTATCCGGCTGACTGTCGCCCACAAAGATGATTTCCAGATCGGCGGTTCTGAGCACGTTTTTCCATGTGTCATAAAGCGACTGCGGAGTTTGCTCTCTGACGCCCTCCGCGGTGCCGTAACGCCTTACGCCGAACACCTCGTCCTTACACATAGCGCTTACGGTTTGCCCGATGGCGTAAACACGCTTTTCGTTGAATTCGGAATCGATCAGATCCAACAGCTCACGCTTGCCCTGATCTGTCTCGGAGGGCAAAAAGCTATTGTCCTTAACGTTGGGCTCAAACAACATCTGACACAGCAGCTCCGAAAGCTGAGCGGCTATGCTCTCGCCGTCAAGCGCATAACGGTCGTCAAGTCCTGTCAGGGTAAAGCTAAGGATCTGGCGGTCGCCTGCCTTGCCGAGCGATACGCTGAGTTCCGCGCCGTAGAGCGCGCTGAGCTTTCTGCACAGACTTCGGTAGGTAGGATAAGCGCGGCATGAACGCGACATAACGTAGGTGAGCAGCGCGTTTGCCGAAGCGGTTTCGGCGCTGAGAGGCACAATAAGATTCGCCTCGATCAAAACAGTTTTAAAGCGGCTGTCCTGCACGCTGTTAAAATACGCGCCTCCGGCAAGCTCGGTTCGTTGTAACTGACTCAATATAATCACTCCATATCAGAAGATTCTTTATTGCCTTAGTATAATAGTATACCATATTGCTCCGATAATAAAAATTCTATATTAGAAAAATAAAAACTTTTGCACTTTTATTGTCTAAACGACATGCACTATAGAACACATACAGCGCCCTTTACAAGTGTAAGTTTATGTGCTACAATACGTCTAATGATACTGGGGGTATGATGGATGAAACGAATTGTAACGATACAGGATATATCATGCGTGGGGAAATGCTCGCTCACCGTTGCGCTGCCCGTTATTTCGGCGACCGGAGTGGAAGCGGCTATCATCCCTACAGCTGTATTGTCTACCCACACCATGTTCAAGAACTTTACCTGCAAGGATCTGGACGACCAGATACTGCCCATCGCCAAGCACTGGAAGGATGAGGGCATTACCTTTGACGCGTTCTATACCGGGTATCTTGCCTCTGCCGCGCAGGTGGACAAGGTCATATTGCTGATCGAAAGCCTGAGAACCGAAGGTAACCTGGTGATAATCGACCCGGCTATGGCTGACAACGGCAAGCTTTATCCCGCTTTTGACAACGATTTCCCAAAGGAGATGGCAAAGCTTTGCTCTATGGCGGATATCGTTCTGCCCAACATCACCGAGGCGTGTCTGCTCACCGGCAACGAATACCGCAAGGAATATGACGAGGCGTTTGCCAAAAAAGTAATGAGACAAATGGCAGCTCAGGGCGCAAAGACCGTTGTGCTGACCGGCGCGGCGTTTGACGACAAATACGGCGTAATGGTTTATGAAAGCGCGGCAGACAGCTTCTCTTTTTACGAGCAGGAGTGGATAGACGCGGTTTTTCATGGCACGGGAGATATTTTCAGCTCCGCCTTTACGGGCGCACTGGTAAGCGGCAAAAGCCTGAACAGCAGCGTAAAGATAGCGGCGGACTTTACCGCCGAGTGCATCCGAATAACCAAAGAGTCCCCGGACGCCAGATGGTACGGAGTGGATTTTGAAAGCGCGCTGCCTTTTTTGATGAGGAGCATGGAGCAATAAAAACTGACCGGGAACCGTTTACTCCCCAAGGGCATGAAAGTTATTTGAACCGTTCGGTGAAAAACCGCATAAACACTGGGTTTTTACGAACGGTTCACCCTAAAAACAATATGAA
>CAMHCD010000122.1 GCA_946183545.1 uncultured Clostridia bacterium | reverse complement strand
CGGGAGCCGCCGCGGCATGTATAGCGCCGCCTCCGACCATCGTAAAAACCATAACAATTGCAAGCAATAAAGCCTTGTACTTTTTTAGCATTATTTTTCCTCCTTTTTACATAAAATGGCTTTGCATTTCTTTTGACTTGATTATACACCACTTTTTAGGAAATTGCAATATATTTAATGATAATTGCGATATATGTTTGTTAATATTTAATTATGAAAACCGTCTGAACGTACCTTGCACAAATCGGACGATAGTAGTATAATAATAGTACGAAATCAATATATCAATCGAACTAAAGGAGGGCGCTTATGTCGATCACTGCAACTGAATTCAAAATGAACCTAAAAAAATATTTGGAGCTGGCGCGGACCGAGGATGTTTTTATTACCCGCAACGGTAAAATCGTGGCTAAGCTGACAAAGCCGTTTGAAGACCGCACCGAGAAAATCAAAACACTATTTGGCTGCGTTCCCGATAACATCTCTTTGGAGGAAGCTAAGGCGGAAAGGCTGAGTAATCAATGAAGATATTGTTTGATACCTGTGTTATCATTGACGTTTTGCAGAGCCGTCAGCCGTTTTGCGCCGAAGGTCAACGGCTGTTCCAAGCGGTGGCGGAGCAGAAGCTTGACGGGTTCATTACCGCCAATTCCGTTACCGACATTTTCTACCTTACTCACAGGGCGCTGCACGATAACGAAAAAGCAAAGCAGATTTTAATGACACTGTTTGAGTTCTTCGCCGTGCTCGATACCACTGAAGCTGACTGCAAGGCGGCTTTGTTTTCCCCTGTGACAGATTATGAGGACGCGGTAATGTGTGCCACAGCCGCACGAGAACAGATGGACGGCATTGTGACGCGCAACACCAAGGATTACAGCAGTGCGCAGGGAGTAAGTGTTTTTTCACCACAGGAGCTTCTGCAACTACTATGATGTTGAAAAAACCTTTAAGATGGTGTATAATAAAAAGTAAATGAAAAAAGGACGTGTTTTTCTTGGACATTAAGGTCGGCGACAGGGTGATCATGAAAAAGCCACATCCCTGCGGATGCCGTGAGTTTACCGTGCTGCGCGTGGGTATGGATTTTAAAATACGCTGCGGCGGCTGCGGCCATGAGGTCTTGGCGCCGCGCAATAAAATTGAGAAAAACATCAAGAAGATTCTGGAGTAAGTAATGTTTGAAAGAATAGAAATTTTTGATAAACGGTACACCGAGCTCAACCGCAGATTGTATGAGCCGGATGTGGCTGCTGACCCGGACGAGTATCAAAAGGTGATGAAGGAGCTAAAATCCATTGAGGAAATAGTGCTCACCTACCGCGACTACAAAAAGGCGAATCAGACCGTTGAGGACAGCTTGGAGATACTCGAGGATAATTCTGATACAGAATTAAAAGAGCTCGCGCAGATGGAGCTCGACGAGGCAAAGGAGCAGATAGAGGAGCTGGGCGAAAAGCTAAAGATACTCCTGCTTCCCAAGGACCCCAACGACGACCGCAACGTTATAGTTGAAATACGCGGCGGCGCGGGCGGCGAGGAAAGCGCGTTGTTCAGCGCGGTGCTCTTCCGCATGTACACCATGTACGCCGAAAAGCGCGGCTACCGTGTGGAGGTAGTCAACGCCAACGAAACCGAGCTCGGCGGCTACAAGGAGATTTCATTTATGATAGAGGGTGAGGGCGCGTATTCGCGCTTTAAGTACGAAAGCGGCGTTCACCGCGTTCAGCGTGTGCCCGAAACCGAAAGCCAAGGCAGGGTGCATACCTCCACCACCACGGTGGCTGTGCTGCCGGAAGCCGAGGACGTTGAGCTGGAGATCGACCCCAACGACCTTAAAATCGACACCTTCCGTTCAAGCGGCGCGGGCGGTCAGCACATCAACAAAACAAGCTCCGCTATCCGCATCACCCACCTGCCCACGGGCACGGTTGTGGAATGTCAGGACGAGCGCAGCCAGTATAAAAACAAGGACAAGGCGCTAAAGGTGCTCAAAAGCCGTCTGCTAAAGGAAAAGCAGGACAAGCAGGCAAGCGAGATCGCAGCCGACCGTAAATCTCAGGTAGGCACAGGCGACCGCAGCGAGCGCATACGCACCTACAACTATCCGCAGGGCAGGCTCACCGACCACCGTATCGGCTTGACCCTGTATAAATTGGAAGATATTTTAAACGGCAACCTCGACGAAGTGATCGACGCGCTCATCACTGCCGACCGAGCCGAAAAGCTCAAACAGAGCATGGAACAGTAAGGATTCTTAGCGAGGTGATTGCATGAAAACCGAATATCTGAGCAACAAGCCTGTTGATATCCAAAAGGCAGCAGCTATCCTGAAAAACGGCGGCTTGGTGGGTATCCCCACCGAGACGGTCTACGGGCTTGCCGCCAACGCGCTCAACGGCGCGGCGGTAGCCAAGATCTTTGAGGCAAAGGGCAGACCGATGGACAATCCACTTATCGTTCATATTGCGGAGTATGACGATATCGCCCGTTTTGAACTGACGTCCGACGCTCTGCCGGAATTATATACACTTGCAAAGAATTTTTGGCCCGGACCGCTGACCATCATCATGAAGAAGGGCAAAGCGGTTCCCGACGAGGTCACCGCAGGGCTCGACACAGTGGCAGTGCGTTTTCCGAGCCATCCGGTGGCGAGGGCGGTCATTCACGCGGCAGGTCTTCCGCTGGCGGCTCCCTCGGCAAATCTGTCGGGCTCGCCAAGTCCCACCACCGCGCAGCATGTGCTCAACGATATGGACGGCAGGATCGACGCTGTTGTCGACGGCGGCAGCTGTGTTGTAGGGGTAGAGAGCACCGTCATTACCTTGACGACAAAAACGCCTACGCTGCTGCGTCCGGGCAGCGTTACCGTTGAGCAGCTTCGCAGGCTGCTGGGCAAAATTGAAATAGACGACGCCGTGCTTCATCAATTGGAGGACGGAAGGGCTGCCCCAAGCCCGGGCATGAAGTATAAGCACTACGCGCCGAAGGCTAACGTGGTGCTGCTGAAATGCGGCGACGATGAATTTATTGAATACGTAAACAGTCACGGCGGACGCGGCGTTGCGGCGCTGTGCTGTGACGAGGACATACCGCTGCTCAGCGGAGTAAAGGCTATATCGCTCGGCAAGCGCGGCGATTACACCGAGCAGGCACGCAATCTGTTTGACAGCCTGCGGCGCATTGACGGCTACGGCGATGTAATGACCGTTTACTCGCGTTTGCCGCAGACCGACGGCGTTGGAATGGCTGTGTATAACCGCCTTACTCGCGCCGCGGGATTTGAGGTGATCGACCTTGAAGCGGTGTAAGATCATCGGATTGACAGGGCAGACAGGCGCAGGAAAAAGCACCGTGCTGCGCTGCTGGCAGCAAAGGGACGTCTGTGTTTTTGACTCCGACCTTGTCGTCAGGAAAATCTACGACGGCGGCTCGGCGTGTCTTAAGGCGGTGGCGGCTCAGTTCGGCGCGGATATTATAAACACCGACCAAAGCCTTAACCGTCCGCTGTTGGCGCAAAGGGCGTTTGCCGACCCCGAAAGCACACGCGCGCTCAACGAGCTTGTACATCCGTTTGTCATGGCTGAGATGCTCAAAACCATAAAGCGCGAACGCCCGGAGGTTTTGATATGCGACGCTCCGCAGCTTTTTGAGAGCAATTTGGACGTGCTCTGCGACGTTATAGTCAGCGTGGTGGCAGAGGAGGAAACGCGCATAAAGCGCATATGCCGCCGCGACGGACTCACCGAACAGCAGGCAAGACAGCGCGTGAGCGCACAGTTTGACGAAGCGTTTTTCCGCGCTCATTCCGATCATGTGTTGGAAAACAACAGCGACGAATCACAACTGCTGCATAAAGCGGAAGCGATTGCACAGGTTATTTTCTGAGAAAGGGTGACGAAATGGCAGAACATGCGCGTCACGGTACAAGAAACAGAGGCAGACAGAACAATAATAAAAAGAAGGGCAAGGCTGTTATTTGGATAGCAATAATTGCCGTTGTTGCGGTCGGTGCGGTATTTTTTGCGACAAACTTTCACGAGGACAACAAAAACAAGGTGCAAAAGATAGCATATCCGCAAAAGTACAGCGAATATGTCGATAAAGCGGCAAAGGACTACAACCTTGATCCTGCGCTTATCTACGCCGTTATCCACACCGAGAGCGGCTTTAACCCAAACGCCGAATCACCTGTGGGAGCCCGCGGTTTAATGCAGGTCATGCCCGATTCCTTTGATTGGCTGATGGATCTGCGCGGCGAAAGCGAAAAATATACCGCCGACGATCTGTTTGACCCTGCGGTGTGTATTGACTACGGATGTTATCTGCTGCGTTATAATCTGGACTGGTTCGACCAGAACGAGATCTGCGCTGTTGCCGGATATAACGCCGGCTTCGGCAAGGTGGACGAATGGCTGAAGGACAGCACATACAGCTCCGACGGCAAAACACTGGACGACCCCAAAAACATTCCGATAGAAGAGACCCGCGATTATGTGAGCAGGGTAGAGGATACAAAGCAGCATTATAAGGAACTGTATTATTGAAAAACGAAAGGATAGATTTGATGGCAGAAGAAAAGACTAAAACAGCATTATTACGTGAAAAGCTGATGAACGACCCCAAGGGAATAAAAAAACTGAGCGCGGAGGAAATTGCAAAAGCGGACGCTTTTTGTGAGGATTACAAGGCGTTTTTGAACGCTTCTCCGGTTGAGCGCGAGGCGGTGCGTTACTCTGTATCGCTCGCGGAGAAGGCAGGCTTTAAGCCCTACGACCCCGACGCGCAGTATGAACAAGGCGACAGGGTGTATCTGGTCAACCGCGGCAAGGCGGTCGCGCTTGCTGTTATCGGCAAAAACGGCGTAAAGACCGGAGCTCGTCTGGCTATTGCGCACATCGACTCACCGCGCATCGACTTAAAGCCCAACCCCCTGTATGAGGCTAATGATTTGGCGCTGTTTAAAACCCATTATTACGGCGGCTTAAAAAAATACCAGTGGACAGCCATTCCGCTTACATTGCACGGCACCATCGTAAAGCTCGACGGCACAGCTATTGACGTTGTGTGGGGCGACGCTGACGACGAAAGCTGCTTCTGCGTTACCGACCTGCTGCCTCATTTGGCTCAGGAGCAGGTTACAAAGCCTATGGCAAAGGCGTTCACAGGCGAGGATCTGAACGTGCTCGTCGGCTCGCGTCCATATGCCGAGGCTGAGGATGAAACCGAGCTTGTAAAGCTCAATGTTATGTCTATTCTCAACGAAAAGTATGGCATCACCGAGGGCGATTTCCTGTCGGCGGAGCTGTGCCTGACGCCTTCCTTCAAGGCAAAGGATATTGGCTTTGACCGCAGCATGATCGGCGGCTACGGCCACGACGACAAGGTCTGCGCTTATCCGGCGCTGGCTGCCGCGCTTGCTTTGGAAACGCCCGAGCAGACCTGCGTTACCTACCTCACCGACAAGGAGGAGATCGGCAGCGACGGCAACACCGGAATGCAGAGCGACTTTTTGCGCTACTTCATCTACGATCTGGCAAAGCAGGACGGAGTGGAGGGCTACCGCGCTATGTCGCAGAGCACCTGCCTGTCCGCTGACGTAAACGCCGCGTTCGACCCCACCTACGCTTCCGCGTTTGAGGCTAAGAACAGCTGCTACATCAACGGCGGGGTTGTTATTTCAAAATACACAGGACACGGCGGCAAGTACG
>CAMHCD010000121.1 GCA_946183545.1 uncultured Clostridia bacterium | reverse complement strand
AACGCATTTGTATATGACCTATCTCAGCAACGAAGCAATGAAGCTCACCGCCGAACTGAACAATGCCTATCACACGCCCGAGGAGATCGGCGCATTGATGGAAAAACTGACGTGCCGGAAATTTCCGGAAGGTGCATATATGTTTCCGCCGTTCTATACCGACTGCGGCAAGAATATAAAGCTCGGCAGAAACGTGTTTATTAATTCCGGCTGCCAGTTTCAGGATCAGGGCGGTATCACTATAGGCGACGATACATTGGTCGGTCCCAAAACGGTGATCGCTACGCTCAACCATCATCAAAATCCCGACAAACGCGCAAACCTGATCCCAAAGCCGGTCAAAATCGGCAGCAAGGTATGGATAGGCGCCAATGTTACTATCCTTCCGGGCGTGACTATCGGCGACGGCGCTATAATTGCCGCAGGAGCGGTAGTTAACAGGGATGTTAAGGCAAACACCATTGTGGGCGGCGTGCCTGCAAAATATATTAAGGATGTTGATATGGAGGATGAGTCAAAATGAAAAAACCACTTTTGCTTATTATGATCCTCAGTATTCTGTTTGCGTTATCAGCGAATCCCGCCTCGGCAACAAGCCGGCTAATGGGCGACGTCAACGGAGACGGCATTGTCAGCATTTCGGACGCAACCGATATCCAAAGACATATTGCAAAATCGGAACTTATCCCCGACGAGTATCTTCCATACGCTATGGTGTCGGACGACGATGAATTATCTATTTTGGACGCAACGCTCATACAAAAGTATATCGCAAAAATCATTGAAAGATTTCCGGCAGAAACCAAACCGGCTGAGCTAAATATGACGATAAACAGCGTACCTGTTGACGTAACATGGGAGGACAACGACGCTGTCAAAGCCCTGCGGAACGCGGTAAAAGATGATCCGCTGACGATCCAAATGTCAATGTACGGCGGCTTTGAGCAGGTCGGATCCCTTGGGATGAGCTTGCCGCGAAACGACATACGCATCACAACAGACCCCGGAGATGTGATACTGTATTCCGGCAACCAACTTGTTGTGTTTTACGGCTCTAACACATGGTCATACACCCGTCTTGGACATATTACCGGTAAAACGCAAGCCGAACTCACAGAACTCCTGTCCAACGGTAATGTGACCGTTGCGATCTCAATGTAAGGAGAGAAGCATGAGAAGAATAACGTCTGTATTGATTATACTGGCGTTGGCGCTGACTATGTCCGGCTGCCAAGGTCAACGATCATCAAACTCAACCGCGCCTGCTACTTCATCACAAAAGGCAACAAGTAGTTCTTCTACTGCTGTTTTAGACCCTTACGCTATCGAAAACCGTTACGACATCGGTGATGAAATGTTTAAAAAGAGTGACGGCGTGGATTACGGAACAGTACAAAAGGACGTCAGCTACTATTCAACGACCGCAGGCGACAACAAGCAGTGCAATATTCTGCTTCCGTCAGGCTATGATAAGAATGAAAAATATCCGGTCATGTATGTGTTCCATGGCTTTGGCGGAAGTCACAGCAACCAGATCGACAATGATTCATACCTTACGCTGCTGTACGGCAATATGCTTCACAAGGGTTTGACCGTGCCGATGATCATTGTAAACGTCGATATGTACACTGACAAACAGGCGGATAAAAAGAACTACAGTAAGGAACAGCTCCGCTACAGCTACGACAAAGCGATAGACGATGTTGCTGTTGATTTAATGCCGTTTATTGAAAAAAAATATCCCGTAAAAGCAGGCAGAGAAAACACAGCTATAGCCGGAATGTCTGAGGGCGGCGCAAAATCTCTCTGCACGGGATTTAAATGGCCGGATAAGATAGGCTATATCGCAGGCTTTGCTCCCGACACCAATGTTATCGCAGTCGGCGATAACTATATGGACAGCTATTGGACAGTGCCGTACTTTAAGGACGGATTTCCTCAGCCTACAGAATCCAACACACCGTACTACCTATACATGGCTGTCGGAAGCAAGGATCCTTGGAATATCGTAGGCACGCTGTATTACCGCGACATTCTAAACCAAATGGGCGTAAAAAATCAAACAGATCACGTCGAGGGCTACGGACATGACTATATCTTTTGGCGCCAGTGCTTCTATAATTATCTGACCAAGGTTTTTCAGTGCGTCAAGCCGCAAAGCAATCAGTCCGCCACAAAGGAGGTTACCGAACAGCTGTTAAAAATCGAAGTGAACGGCAACACGTTTTACGCCGATTTTGAGGACAACTCCTCTGCCGAGGCGTTGAAGGAGAAGCTGCAAACCGAAAGTCTGACGCTCGATATGGAAGACTACGGCGGTTTTGAAAAGGTAGGCGATCTGCCCTACTCCTTGCCTGCCAATGACGAAAATATCACCACCTCGGCAGGAGATGTGATACTTTATCAGGGCAACAAGCTGACGATCTACTATGATACAAACACATGGAACTTTACCAAGGTGGCAAAAATCCGCGACGCCGACGGCTCGCTTAAAAGCAAACTCGGTGAAGGAACCGTCAAAGTGAAATTTACAATTACCTAAAACTAAAAGGAGGACAATACAATGATGAAAACAGCAGATTTAAAACTGACACAGGAATGGGACAAAACTTTTACGAAAAGTGATAAAGTAAATCACAGCAAGGTGACCTTTATCAACCGTTATGGGATCACGCTTGCGGCGGACATGTATGTTCCAAAGAACGCCGAAGGCAGACTGCCGGCGATCGCGGTTTGCGGTCCTTTCGGCGCGGTCAAGGAGCAATGCTCCGGGCTGTACGCGCAAACGATGGCGGAACGCGGATTTTTGACGATAGCGTTTGATCCGAGCTTTACCGGAGAGAGCGGCGGTACTCCGCGCTACATGGCTTCTCCCGACATCAACACCGAGGATTTTCAGGCTGCTGTCGATTTCCTTTCAAACTGCGACAAGGTCGATCCCGATCGTATCGGTATTATCGGTATATGCGGTTGGGGCGGTATGGCGCTGAATACAGCCGCGCTTGATACCCGTATCAAGGCAACGGTCGCCTCCACGATGTACGATATGACGCGCGTAAACGCCAACGGCTATTTTGACAGCGAGGACAGCGAGGAACAGCGGTACGAAAAGAAAACCACTTTGAATAACCTTAGAACAGCCGAATACGCAAAGGGCGAATACTCCCGTGGCGGCGGCTGCGTTGAGCTTCCCGTTCCCGATGATATGCCGTTCTTTGTAAAGGACTACAGCGAATACTACAAGGGCAGAGCCTATCACGCACGTTCACTCAACTCCAACGAGGGTTGGAACAGCATAGGCTGTCTGTCTTTTATGAATCAACCCATATTAAAGTACACAAACGAGATACGCTCATCAGTTCTCATCATCCACGGCGACAAGGCGCACTCCTTCTACTTTGGCAAGGACGCTTATGAAAATATGACAAAGGACAGCAAATACACCGATAACAAAGAGCTGATGATCATTGAAGGCGCGGTTCATACCGATCTGTACGATAACACAGATGTTATTCCCTTTGATAAGCTGGAAAGCTTTTTCAACGCGATGTAATACTAATATTTTACAAGAACCTTTTGACACGGTGTCAGCAACATAAAACACAGAAAGGGATCCCGTACTCGATAAAATTGAGATACTCAATACGCAGCTTAAAAAGCTCGCTGATAAGTACGGAGTGAATATAGCACAGATACCCATAGCTTGGGCTATTGCAAAGGGCACGCTTATTTTCCGTGAGGAAGAACGTGAAATGGTTCCGTTCTGCAAGGAAGAAAACATCGCCCTAACTCCATACAGCGCGCTTGCAAGCGGCAGATTATCGCGCAAAGCCGGAGAAAACGATACAAAACGCGCTGCAGAAGACGCCTACGCAAAATTCAAATATGACGCGACGGCACAGCAGGACAGCGTTATCATCAACCGTGTGTCTGAGCTTGCGGAAAAGCACGGCGTTTCCATGACTGAGGTATCCTTAGCGTGGCTGCTGACAAAAGTCACCTCGCCCGTAGTCGGCGCAACAAAGCTGCACCATATCGAGGGAGCGGCAAAAGCAGTCGATTTATCACTGACAGAAGACGAGATCACCTATCTCGAAGAACCGTATGTGCCTCATCCGTTAGCCGGTGTGATGGCTCAAAACAAACGGGAAAACGCAAAAGAAAAACACGTCTGGACAACAGGCAGTCAAAAAATCAGGGAGGAATAATAAATGGCAGAAAAAATCGTACAAACAGCAGGCAGAGATCAGCTCGGCGAATTTGCACCGACGTTTGCACACCTCAACGACGATGTATTGTTCGGCGAGGTTTGGAACGAGGAAGCTATAGACGTTAAAACAAAATGCATCATAACTGTCGTATCGCTGATGGCATCCGGGATCACCGATTCCTCGCTGAGCTACCATTTGCAGAACGCAAAGGCTCACGGCGTTACAAAGGAAGAGATCGCAGCCATCATCACCCACGCGACTATGTATGTAGGCTGGCCTAAGGGCTGGGCAGTGTTCCGTTTGGCTAAGGAGGTATGGAACGAGGAAGCTGCGGCGTTGACCGAAAAGGACAAATTCCAAAATGAGCTCTTCTTCCCCATCGGCGAGCCAAATCCATACGGAGACTACTTTACCGGTCAGAGTTATCTTGCTCCGATCACGACGGAGCAGGTACCGGTATTCAACGTAACCTTTGAGCCCGGTTGCCGCAACAACTGGCATATCCACCACGCCACGCAAGGCGGCGGTCAGATGCTTATCTGCATTGGCGGCAAGGGCTGGTATCAGGAGGAAGGCAAGGACGCGGTTGAGCTCTCCCCCGGCACGGTCATCAACATCCCTGCCAACGTCAAGCACTGGCACGGCGCGGCTAAGGACAGTTGGTTCTCTCACCTCGCGCTTGAAATCAGCGGAGAAAACGCCTCCACCGAATGGTGCGAGCCTGTATCCGATGAACAATATGAAAAGCTATAAGAAAAGGCGGAGCGTTATGAAAAGAATAATCGCGTTGATTGACAACAGCAGTGATGCTCCTTGCGTGGGGCTTCGCGGCATATCTGCTGTCCCTGATCCTCAGGAAGGGTAACAAATCCAAAGCAGCCAATAAAGCCGAAAATAAAAACGATAAAGGAGAAAACACTATGAGTAAGAAATTAGTAGCATATTTTTCCGCAAGCGGAACAACAGCAAGCGTAGCCAAAAATCTTGCAAACGCTGCCGGAGCAGAACTTTATGAAATCAAGCCTGCCGTACCCTACAGCAAAGCAGACCTCAACTGGATGGACAAGCAGAGCCGCAGCTCGGTTGAAATGCGCGATAAAAGCTCACGTCCGGAGCTTGCCGACACAGACGCGAATATCGCAAATTATGATACAATATTCGTCGGCTTTCCGATTTGGTGGTATATAGCGCCGACGATCATAAACAGCTTTTTAGAAGCGTATGATTTCAGCGGTAAAAAGATAGTTCTGTTTGCTACCTCCGGCGGCTCGGGCTTTGGCAAGGCAGTTGAAAGCCTGCAGCCAAGCGCTCCTAAAGCGACGATCACAGAGGGCGAGATTCTCAACGGCAGACCGGGCAACGCAAAGCTGAAAACTTTTGCTGATAAATACTGACCCGCCGCTTTCGGCTTATACTAATTCCTGATAGAAATTAGACTTATATTTTGCGAGGGTATTTTTCGCAAGACAAGGCGAAGGACGCAGCAAGGCTGGCGCCTTGCAAGGAC
>CAMHCD010000120.1 GCA_946183545.1 uncultured Clostridia bacterium | reverse complement strand
CCCGACCTGCTGATTACAAATCAGCTGCTCTACCAACTGAGCTACACCAGCATATGGTGCACTCATTTAAGTGCTCATATACTATAGCATAATCGGTGAATTTTGTCAATACTTTTTTCAAAATAAATTTTGCTTTAGCTCACGGCAGTAATAATATTGCGCACGCCGCGCATACTATATTCAAACCATCGGAAAGGAATGACATTATGGCGTCTTACGCGGCGGCTGCTCACGGAGCAAAAACGGAAAAAAAGACAAGGTCACGATACTCGTTTTACCAAAAAATCTTCTTTTTATACTTCTTGAATATCGTAGACTGGGTGTGTACCGAGGCTTTGCTCAGCACGGGCAGATTTTATGAGGCAAACCCCCTGATGCGCCCGGTGCTGGACGGATTTGTACCGACGCTTTTGATAAAGGGTATCATTCCGTTTGTGCTGATAATTATTTGCTGCGCGGTATACAGAGCTTCGGGCATTGAGGAAAGCCGCTTTGCAAACGTGTTGCTCTATACGGGGATCATCGTGTACGCGGCGGTTAATCTATGGCATATTTTGAATTTCCTATTGCTCTTTTTCATGTTTTAAGGTACAATAGGCAGGTAATTGATTTCAACAAGGAGTGTTTTCGTTGCCTGCTTTGTCGGTGAGAAATTTAACAATGACCTTTGTGGAACGCACGTTGTTTGCGGACGTTTCTTTTGACGTGGAGCGCAACGACAAGGTTGGCTTTATCGGCGCAAACGGCGTGGGCAAAACCACCCTGTTCCGCGTGCTGAACGGCGAGCTCGACCCCACCGGCGGCACAGTTGCGTTTGAAAAAAACACCGTGGTCGGATACATGGAACAGCACGCCTGCAGCAACCCCAAAACAGACGTGTACCACGAGCTGCTGTCAGTGTTCGCTTATTTGGAAGATATTGAGAAAGAGATCGCTGCCGTCACCGCGCAGATAGACAACGGCACAGGCGACCTCAACGCTTTGGTAGATCGACAGACGCAGCTGATTGAACAGTACGAAGTACAGGGCGGCTTAACATACAAAAGTCGCACACGTTCCGCGCTGCTCGGACTGGGTTTTAGTGAAGGCGACTTCACTATGGAGGTAGGCGCGCTCAGCGGTGGGCAGCGCTCCAAGCTGTGCTTGGCTAAGCTGCTGCTTTCGCGCAGCACCCTGCTGCTGCTTGACGAACCTACCAACCATTTGGACATCCGGTCCGTAGGATGGCTTGAGGACTTTTTGCGCGATTTTAAGGGCGCAATGCTCATAATCAGCCACGACCGTTACTTTCTGGATCGCGTCACCAACAAAACAATTGAGCTAGAGCATCAAAAGGTGATGTGCTACAAGGGCTCATATTCGGAATTTATTAAAAAAAAGCAGGCTTATAACGACAGCCTGAAAAACAAATACGAAAACGATTTAAAAGAGATACGCCGCATTGAGGGTATCGTGGAGCAGCAAAAGCGCTGGGGACGCGAGCGCAATTTCATCACCGCTGCCAGCCGCCAAAAGCAGGCGGACAGGATAAAGGAACAGCTCGTTGCGCCCGAAAGCGAATTGGAAACCATGCGCATGCGCTTTGAGCCGAAGTGCGAAAGCGGCAAC
This sequence comes from uncultured Clostridia bacterium, assembly GCA_946183545.1. GTDB lineage: Bacteria > Bacillota > Clostridia > Oscillospirales > Acutalibacteraceae > Ruminococcoides. The sequence goes on along the minus strand of CAMHCD010000120.1, from coordinate 4,217 downwards.
GATGTGCTGATTTGCCGCGACCTTGCAAAGCAGTTCGGCGACAAACGGCTGTTTGAGGACGTAAGCCTACATATCCGCAAAGGTGAACGTGTGTTTATCTTGGGACAGAACGGCTGCGGCAAGACCACTCTGTTCCGCATTTTAACCGGCAAGCTGCCGCCCGACCGCGGCGAATACGACTACGGCGCAAACGTCATGCCCGGCTACTTTGACCAAATGCAGCAGAACCTTGACCTAAGCAAAACCGCCATTGACGAGGTTTGGGATACCTTCCCCCACCTTACCCAAACCGAGGTGCGCAGCGCGCTCGCCGCGTTTTTGTTCAAGGGCGAGGACGTGTTTCAGCCGCTGTCCAAGATGAGCGGCGGCGAACGCGCGAGGATATCTCTGCTTAAGCTTATGCTTCGCGGCAGTAACTTTTTACTGCTGGACGAGCCCACCAATCACCTTGACGCCGCCTCTCGCGAGGAGCTTGAAAACACCCTGCTTGACTACAGCGGCACCATGCTGATCATCAGCCACGACCGCTATTTTATCAACAAGCTGGCTCACCGCGTACTCACCCTGAATCCGAACGGCTTGAAGGAATACTTGGGCAACTACGATTACTACGCCGAGCGAATAAAAGCTGAGGGCGTACAACAAGCTAAGTCCGACACTCCCAAAGCCGAAAAACCGCTAAACGATTATCAGCTGCAAAAGCAGCGCCAAAGCGAGGAACGCAAGCGCCGCACACGGCTGAAAAAGGCTGAGGAAGAAATTGAACGCCTTGACCGCGAAATCGAGGAAACGCAGGCGCAGCTTGCCTCCCCCGAGACCGCGACCGACTACGAACGCCTGATCGAACTGACAAATCAACTGGAGGAGTTGCAGGCTCAGCAGGAAGCGCAGTATGAGATTTGGGAAGAGCTTTCCGATTAACGATAATACTATTTCGATCCCTGTCCGACAGAGTTATCTGTCAGGCAGGGATTTATTGCAAAACCAATTGACAATCCGCCGCAATGGGTGTAACATGGAAAATGAACATAACGAAAAAGAGATGATTATACTTTGGACACACTGTCTATTTTCAGAGATTTAGCCATCATTTTTATCTTTGCCAAGGCGTTCGGACTGCTGGCGCGCAAGCTAAAGGCGCCGCAGGTCGTGGGCGAGATCGTAGCCGGACTTGTACTTGGTCCGAGCATGTTGGGACTTGTAAAGCTCAACGATTTTATGAGCATATGCGCCGAGATCGGCGTAATTCTTCTGATGTTCTCGGCAGGACTCGGCACCAACCTAAAGGAACTGATGAAAACAGGACCCAAGGCGCTTGCCATAGCCTGCGCCGGCGTGTTTGTACCGCTGGCAGGCGGCACTCTGCTGTACTCCTGCTTTTACGGCTTTGCCGAGGTGGGGTCGCCTAAATTTTTGACCGCGGTGTTTATCGGCGTGATAATGACCGCCACAAGCGTAAGCATCACCGTTGAAACCCTAAAGGAGCTCGGAAAGCTTAAAACCGAGCTTGGAACCACCATTTTAAGCGCGGCGATAATCGACGACGTTATCGGAATTTTGGTGCTGACTTTTGTGATCGGCTTCAAAAATCCCAAGTCCAATCCTCTGCATGTGGTACTGAGCACACTTGCGTTTTTTGCCGCCGCGTTTGTGCTGGGCTTTGTGTTTTACAAGCTGTTCAAGCTTATAGACAAGCGCTATCCCCACACTCGCCGCGTGCCGATTTTGGCGCTGGCGCTGTGCTTTATCTTTGCCTACTGCGCGGAAAAATTCTTCGGAATTGCCGACATAACCGGCGCGTATGTTGCCGGAATCGTGCTGTGCCGACTGCGTGATTCCGAATATATCGAAGAAAAGCTCGACATAAACTCCTACATGATCTTTGCGCCTATCTTCTTTGCAAGCATCGGACTCAAAACCAAAATCGACGGCATTACGTGGGACTTGGTACTGTTTTCCGTCTGCTTTGTGCTGGTGGCACTGATCACAAAAATAATCGGCTGCGGCGGAATGTCAAGGCTGTGCGGCTTCAGGGGCAACGATACATTAAAAATCGGCGTAGGCATGATGACCCGAGGCGAGGTAGCCCTGATCGTAGCGCAAAAAGGACTGGCACAAGGCATGATAGACTCACAATATTTTACCGCCGTTATCCTGCTGATAGTTGTATCAAGCATCGCCACACCGATTTTGCTCAAATTGCTGTATAACAAAGACGAGCATAAAAAAATAAGGGCTTAGCGTCAGCCGCTTTATTCCATGCTCTACTGTATACTTTTGGTAAGTTGATTCGTAAAATGACCGGTGATTTATGAAATACAAAGAATACGGCAGCACAAACTCAAAAACTATCATCTTTCTTCACGGCGGAGGTTTGTCATGGTGGAATTACCGTGAAGAAGCTGAAATATTAAAAAACGAATACCACATCATTATTCCGATTTTAGATGGTCACGCCGGCAGTGACAAGCATTTTTCTACGATCGAAAGCAATGCCAGTGATATAATTTCATTTATCAATGAGCATCTTAACGGTTCTGTTTTTATGCTTTGCGGTCTTTCTCTCGGGGGACAGATATTGTTGGAGATCTTATCTCAGCAAGGTGATATTTGTCAGCATGCCGTTATTGAGAGCTCGGCGGTTATTTCTTCAAAAATCACAAACGCCTTTATTTCCCCTGCTTTTCGATTAAGCTATCCGCTCATTAAGCAACGGTGGTTTGCAAATATGCAATTCCGTCAATTAAGGCTTAAATCGGATTTGTTTGATGATTATTATCGTGATACCGCTGCTGTTCTAAAAAATGATATGATAGCATTTCTTAAAGCGAGCACGTCCTATCAGATCAAACGATCCATTAATAATTGCTCTGCTGACATTCATATCTATTTCGGAGAAAAGGAAAAAAGCATAATCAAACGATCCGCAGTACTGATCAAAGACGCCGTCCGAGTCGGCTCTATTACCGAGCTGCCCGGTATGTATCACGGAGATTTCTCGATCAACCATCCGACGGAATATGCTAACGCTGTTAAAGCTATTGGGGAGAAAAGCATTTGGAATAGAAAAAGTTAAGGAAACACTTGATCGAATCCGCTAACTATAAAATATTAAAACCGTATTGGAAAGCAACTTACAATGCTCCAATACGGTTTCTTTTTATGCTTTGCTTAATCTGTCAATAAACAACTGCGAAGCAAGCGAAAGCTTTTGCTCGCGTTTCCAAATGAGCGTCGGCTGGACGGATATTTCAGGAGTCAGCGGACGGAAGCAGAGGTTTGAGGTTTCGGAGGTATCTACAAGCCTGTCGAACGAAACAGCATAACCTATCCCGTCCTCGACCATCAGCGAGGCATTGTATAGCAGGTTATAGGTCGCGGCGACCTGCAAATGTCTTGCCTGCGCTCCGCTGAAAATCGATAAGCCGTTGGCTCGCGATACGATCAAAGGTTTGCCGTACAAGTCCCTTACGGTGATGCTCTCCTTTGCGGCGAGAATGCTGTCTCTGCGCATGATCACGCCGAAAATCTCCTTGTCGTCGAGTGAAAAGTGATGGTATAATTCACGGTCAAAGTCGGTAAAGATCAACGCAAAATCAAGCAGTCCGCGGTCGAGCTTGTCCTTTAAGTCCTCGGTATCGCCGCTGAAAACATTTAGCCTAATACCCGGAAACTCTGTCTGCAATTGATAAAATAACCTTGTGATGCGGTGCATGGAATACGATTCACCCGCGCCGATATTCAGGCTGCCCGAAATATTGTTCTTGACCCCGGAGATCTCACTCTCCGTCAGCTCAACAAGCTGCATCATCTCGCTCGCCCTTTTGCGGAGGATCAAGCCTTCCTCGGTAAGCTCGATTCGCCTTTTGCCTCTGATAAAAAGCGTCACGCCGAGCTCATCCTCCAGATCCCGCAGCTGCCTTGACAACGACGGCTGCGATAGGTTGAGCGACTGCGCGGCGGCTGAGATATTGCCCTCTCTTGTAACCGCCAAAAAGTATTGTAAAACCCTAAATTCCATCTAATCACCTCATTTTGATTATACAATATTCTTCTATGCCTGTAAAGCATAATTAACTATTTAATATAAGTATTTGCTATTTTTGTTTTAATGCCGTATAATAAAAGCAGAAACGAGGGATAGCAATGAACACAAGCGAGTTTATCAAAATCATGGACAGCGGCGCGGAAGTGATCGCCAAAAGCGAAACGCATTT
>CAMHCD010000119.1 GCA_946183545.1 uncultured Clostridia bacterium | reverse complement strand
CCCGCCGTTGATGAAGGTTTCATCAAAAACAAACACTTCAAAAGGCGGAGATAAATCACTTGCCGGCGAGAGCGCGTTCGAGCCAGATATCGGCGATATCCATTGCGAGATACAAGCCCTTCTTTTCGCTTGACTTAACAAGCTGCTTACGCGGAGAAAGGTACGGATCGGTCGCCATCAGCTGAACAGTGACCTTATCGGCGATCTCCACGCCGTTTACCTCTTTTTTTGTCTTTATCTGCATTCTTATTACATACGGGTCTTCCATGCTGCCGTAATAGATCTCGTCACCGCAGCGCACCAAGGGCTTGCCCTTATAGGTCAAAATCTCCTCTGTCTTTTTGGTTTCAGCCACAAGACATCATCCTTTCTTGAAGTAGTATAACATCATACGTTAAGGTATGATTTTACCAGTGCTTCAAGTAAGTCGTCACGGTCGATCTTGCTAATGATATTACGCGCGTTGTTGTAGGTGGTAATGTAAGTGGGATCCTCACTGAGGATATATCCTACGATCTGATTGATAGGATTATATCCCTTTTGTCTGAGCGCATCATAAACAATCGTCAGCCCTGCCTTGATCTGATCATCCTTTTCCTCGCCAAGCGAAAAAATCATTGTTTTATCTAACATACCGAAACACCTCCCAGTTATTCATATACCATTATACACTACATCCCCAAAAATATCAAGTATTTTTTACTTCGCGTTTTTCAGGTTGTTTTTTAGGGGTAACGTTTGGTGTTTCGCGAGACAGAATGGTTCTGTCGGAAGCTGTGAGGTTTTTTGCTTCGCGTTCTGAAGGTTTTATTTTTTGGTAAACGTTTGGTGTTTCGCGAGAAAGAATGGTTCTATTGGAAGCTATGAGGGCAATGGAAATATCGCTTTGTTTTTCTCTCGACAAACTGAGGGCTCCGCCGAAAAAACAGCGGAGCCCTCACAAATCATTATCTTAACGTAACGTTACTCTGTTTCAAATCAGCGATGATATCATCCATGATTTCCTGAACCTCGGCGGAGGACAGGGTTCTCTCGTTGGACGAGAACTCAAAGCGGATGGTGACGCTGTGGAACTTGTCGGTATCATAGGTATCTACGATTTTTGTGCTCTTCAAGATACCGATGTTCTTCTTATTCCAAGTCTCGGCAAGGTCGCTGAACATCACGCCGGCGGGAACGACTACGCTGATGTCGTAATCCATCGGCGGATATTTTGACGGCTCCTCGTATATGATAGAAGCGTTCTTTACATCGGCAAAAGCCTGCATATCGATCTCGGCAAATACGATGTTCGCCTTTTTGTCGATCTTCTTGCCAACCTCGGGATGAACGATGCCGATGGTGCCGATAGCCTTACCGTCAAGCAGAACGGTATTGCAGTTGACGGGATGGATATAGCCCTGCTTGGGCTCCGAAGCTTCAAAGCTGAGGCTCTTGTGCTTGAGGTCGTCGGCGAGCACCGCCAAGATATCGCGCAGCTTGAAGTACAGCTCCTTGACCTCCGCAGTCTTGCTGTAGAGCGACACGGCGAGCATTTTCTTCTCCACACAGAGGTTGTTATCATCCATACCGGTAACTACTCTGCCGACCTCAAATATACCGAAATCGGGAGCGTAACCAACGTTAGTCTTGACCTGACACAGCTGGGTGGGGATCATGGACTTGCGGATCGTTTCAATGTTCGGGTTAGTTGCGTTTGCCAGCTTAATGTTCGGCTCCACCTCAATACCCAGCGCCTTGAGCTCGTCGTAATACGCCCATACATAAGAGTGAACCTCGTGCAGATCATAGCGCTTAACGAGTATATCCTTGATCTTGTCCTCGTCTGTCTTGACAGTGTCGGGTCTGACGGGATACAGCGGAGAGCGAGTGGTGTGTACATCAAAATTATCATAACCGTAAATACGGGTGATCTCCTCGATGATATCGGCGTTGATGGTAACATCCTTGGTAGCGCGCCATGAGGGAACGACCACATCAAACACGTCGCCGCTCAGCTCCACCTTAAAGCCAAGGCTTGTCAGGGTGTTGACGATCGTGTCGTTGCTGATTTCAATACCTGTATAGCGGTCAACGAATGCCTTGTCAAAACGCAGTTCAACGGTCTCGTAGCGGAACGCGTATTCGTCGGTCAGCGCGGAAACGACCTTTACGCCGCTGTCGTACTTCTTGAGCAGATACAGGAAACGCGCGATCGCGGTATCGCACATCTCGGGGTCCAGGCTCTTTTCATAACGCATGGAAGCGTCGGTGCGGTGAGCCAATCTGACGGTGGATTTACGGATGGAAGCAGCGTCAAAGGTAGCGGATTCCAGCGTCAGAGTGGTGGTATCCTCCACGATCTCGGAGTCCAGACCGCCCATGATACCGGCGATGGCAACGGGAGTGTTGTCGTTGCAGATCATCAGAGTGTTTTCGTCGATATTGCGCTCTACCCCATCCAGAGTTTGGAAGGTAAAGGGCTTGTCAAAACGCTTGATGCGGATCTTGCCTACCTTGCGTGAATCGAAGGCGTGCATGGGCTGACCCATTTCAAGCATCAGATAGTTGGTGAGGTCCGCAAGGAAATTGATGCCTCTCATTCCGCAGTAGTACAGGCGGATGAGCATGTTCATGGGGCTGATGTTGCGGGTAATGTTCTCAACCTGCAAGCAAGCGTAACGCTGACACAGCGGATCCTCTATCTTCATATCCACCTTTTGCAGCGCGTCGTAAGCAGCCAGATCCTCTACAGCAAGAGGCTTTAGCTCTCTGCCGGCAAGCGCGGCGAACTCACGCGCGATACCGTAGTGGCCCCAAAGGTCGGGGCGGTTGGTGAGTGATTTATTATCTACCTCAAATACGATATCGTCTACTGCGTACAGCTCCTTGATATCGGTTCCGTTGGCAACGTCTTCGGTAATATCCATAATACCGGAGTGGTCGTCGCTGATGCCCAGCTCTGCCTCCGAGCAGCACATGCCGTAGCTCATTGCGCCTGCCAAAGGACGGGGAGCGATCTCGATTTCTCCGAGCTTAGCGCCAACCTTGGCAAAGGCGGTTTTCATACCTACGCGCACATTGGGAGCGCCGCACACAACGTCAATAAGCTCCGGCTCTCCGATATCCACCTTTAAAAGATGGAGCTTTTTTGATTCGGGATGGTTCTCCACTGATTTTATCTCTGCAACAACAACGCCGCTGAGATCGGAACCTTTATAGAAAATCTCATTTTCCACCTCGGCGGTAGAAAGTGAAAACTGATGGATCAGCGCCACCTTGTCAAGACCGGTAAAGTCAACAAAGTCGGAAATCCAGTTCATTGATAAAAACATAGCTAATCCTCCTATTACGCTTCGTCGTCTGTAAACTGTGAAAGTGATTTAAGATTGCCGCTGTTGAGGTCGCGGATATCCTTGACCTTGTACTTCATCATGGCAAGACGGGTCAGACCGAGTCCGAACGCAAAGCCGGTGTATTTGTCGGGATCGATGCCGCCCTCGCGAAGTACGTTGGGGTGGATCATGCCGCAGGGACACAGCTCCAGCCAACCGCTGTGCTTACATGAGGAACAGCCCGAGCCGCCGCAGATCTCACAGTTGATGTCCAGCTCAAAGCCGGGTTCCACAAACGGGAAGAAGCCCGGGCGCAGACGTACCTTTACGTCGCGCTGAAAGACCTCGGACAGCATGGTTTTCATAAAGAAGATCAGATTGGAGATGCTGATGTCCTTGTCGACCATCATGCCCTCCATCTGGAAGAAGGTGTTTTCGTGAGACGCGTCGGTCGCCTCGTTTCTAAAGCAGCGGCCGGGGAATATCGCCTTGATAGGCACGCCGTTTTCCATCATCCTTTTGCCGTATTTGCGCAGAATAGCGTTCTGCGCGGCGGAGGTCTGGCTCTTTAAGAGCTGACCGTTTTCAAGATAATAGGTGTCCTGCATGTCGCGCGCGGGATGGTGCTTGGGGATGTTGACCGACTCAAAGCACTCGTAGTCGGTGACCACCTCGGGATAATCCTCCACGGTAAAGCCCATCGATTCAAAAATCGACTCGCACTGGTGCTGCACCAGCGTGATGGGATGATAGGAGCCGCGCTCCAAGGGCGCGGGCGTGGTGATGTCAAACTGCGGCATGGCGGCGATCTCAGCCTCGATCTCCTTTTGCTTGAGCTCGGCAACGCGTTCCTCAATGCGCTGTGCGGCATAGCCCTTTAGCTTGTTGACCTCGGCGCCGAAGGATTTTCTCTCCTCGTTGGTCAGATCCTTCATGCCCTTGAGCAGCGCGGTGATGCTGCCTTTTTTGCCTAAAAACTCGACCCTGATCTTGTCAAGGTCGCCCAAGCTGCCGGTTTGTTCGAGCTTGGTTTTGATTTCCTGTTTCAGCAAATCAATTTTGTTATCCATTAAAATACCTCCGTATAGTTTTTATAAATCAAAAACCCTGCACAGCCGTAAGCCGTGCAGGGACGAAATGCTCCGCGGTACCACCCTGGTTTTCGCATTTTCTGCGAACACTCATTGAACCGTTAACGGGGTCGGCCGTCGCGCCCTACGATATGTTCAGGCACGCCACTCGGAAGTGAACTTCACATTATCCGCCTAAAGCGCGCTTTCAGCCGCCGACGCGCCTCTCTGGATTAAGCCGCAAAAATGCTACTCTCTTCGTCATTGTGTTATCTAAATACATATACTATCACATTTGGTTGGAATAATCAAGTGTTTTTTCGGCGTTTTCTTATCAATCATCGTAAGTCCGCGACGTATGCTTTTTGATAACAATACACTTGACAATGTTCTTGTTGTTTTGATATAATAAATTGATAAACTATATATAAAAACTATTAAACATGAAAGGATAATCAACATGTCTGATATCAAATTAGTACTTGACGGCGTGCCTGAAAGCGAACCCGAGCAAGCAAGCGCCGACGAGTTAGCAGTCACGACAGAACAGATTTTGACACAGGTCGAAAACCTGAGCGACGAGGAACAAAAGCAAATTGAGGAATTCGCCGAAAAAATCGACCTGCACAAAACCGAGATAGTCACCAACTACGGCGCCACTGTTCAAAAGCAGTCGGCAGCCATCGCTACCAAGACCTTGCAGGACGTCAAAACCAAAAACACGGGCGAGATCAGCAGCCTGCTGGTGGAGATGGTCGTTGCGATGGACGGCATGGAGGGCGGCAAGGATCAGGGCAACTTCCTGACTAACTTCCTTAACAAGATCAAAGTATCAGCCAAGTCCATACGCACCCGCAACGAGAGCGCTGAAAAAACGCTGGAGCGCATTGAAAAGCAGCTCGAAGGCCACAAGCTTACACTGCAAAAGGACATTGCCATGCTTGACGCGCTTTACGAAGAAAACTGGGACACCTTCAAGGCGCTTACCATGTATATCAAGGCGGCGGAGTTAGCTCTGGACAAGGCACGCAACGTGGAGCTAAAGGAGCTTTATGACAAGGCGGCTCAAACCGGACTTCCCGAGGATGCTATGCAGGCTGACAACTTTGCCAAAACCTGCGACCAGTTTGAAAAGCAGGTACATAACCTGCGCCTGACTCGCACAAGCTGTTTGCAGTCCGCTCCACAGATCAAAATGATCCAGCACAACGACGAGGACATGACCATGAAGCTGCAAAGCAGCATAGTAAACACCATGCCGCTGTGGCGCAAGAAGATAGCCATGTCCATTGCCATCAACAACAACCTTGTTGCAGCCAAGGCAGCCAACGCGGTGGACGACCTCACAAACAAGATGCTGCGCGAACAGGCGGCTCAGTTTCACATCGGAGTGGTGGAATCCGCCAACGCGATCCAGCGCAGCATTATCGACACCGACACCATCGACTATGTCAACAAGGAGATCACGGGCGCGGTGCTCGA
>CAMHCD010000118.1 GCA_946183545.1 uncultured Clostridia bacterium | reverse complement strand
TCGTTCTTCCCGCAGATCATCCAAGGTCCTATCAGCATCTACGACCAGCTTGCCAATCAGCTTTTTGAGCCACATGCCTTTGACTTTACCCGCATGAAGCACGGCATGGAGCTAATCCTTTGGGGCTTCTTCAAAAAGCTGATCATTGCCGACCGCGCCGCCATCATTATCACGGCGGTGGAAAATGACTACGCTAACTACGGCGGCAGTGCGCTGACGTTTACCATTTTGCTGTACGCGATACAGCTGTACGCCGACTTCTCGGGCGGTATCGACATTTCGCGAGGCGTAGCGCAAATCTTCGGCATCGACCTTATGGAAAACTTCAAACGGCCGTACTTCTCCAAGTCTATCAACGAATACTGGCGCAGATGGCATATTTCGCTGGGCGGATGGATGAAGAACTATGTGTTCTATCCCGTTGCTATGTCGAATGTGTTTATCACTGCCGGTAAGAAAATGAAGGGCAGCCGCTTCGGTAAAACCGCAGCCGGAGCACACGTTTCAAAGGTGCTGCCTACCGCTGTCGCATCGCTGATCGTCTTTCTCATCGTCGGTGTATGGCACGGCGACAACTGGAAATATGTGGCGTTTGGTTTGTGGAACGGCGTGATCATCATGCTGAGTATCCTAATGCAGCCGTTGTTTGACGGCGCGGTGGATAAGCTGCACATCAACCGCAAGAACCCGTTCTTTGTGGGCTTCCAGATCTTCCGCACCCTGCTGGTAGTACTCGTCGGCTATGTGTTTGACGTGGCGCCGAGCTTTAGCGAGGGCATGCGCACTATTGCGCTGTTCTTTACGGGACAAAACGTTGCGCTCGGTGTAGAGCAAATCGGCAAGATAGGACTGCTGCCGCAGGACTACTGCGTGCTGATCGTCGCCTCGCTTGTTGTACTGGTCGCAAGTATTATCCAGGAGCGTCATCCCGATACCGATATCCGCACTATGCTCGACCAAAAGCCGTATCTCGTCCGTTTGGTGGTGCTGTACGTCGCCGTAATGTCAATCGTAATCTTCGGTATCTACGGTTCGGGCTACAATGCTGCGGACTTCGTATATATGCAATTTTAACAGGAGGTTGAAGATAGATGAAATTCCAAGACAAAATAACCCGCACAGTCAAGGTCGCTATCTTTTTGCTCAGCGTCATGGCTTCCTGTTTGGTATTGCAGCACTATTTTTTGCGTAACGTGGATCACAACAGCTTGCGTGTTGAAGGCTTTTATCAGGAGCCTCGCGACTCGCTGGATGCGGTGTTTATCGGCGCCAGCGATATTTACAGCAGCTTTATGCCCGGCAGAGCATATGAACAATACGGCTTCACCAGCTACCTGCTGGCTTCTGAGGCTATAACCTCCGAGGGTATCAAAACCGCTGTCAAGGAGGTAGTCCGTACCCAGCATCCCGGCATGGTGGTGATCGAAGCAAACGCCTTTTTATATGGCGATAATGACAACGATTCCAACCAGGCGCATATCCATAAATTTTTCGACAACCTGCCGCTCAGCGTAAATAAGCTCGACTTTATTACGCATAATGTTCCGGTGGACGAACGGTGGGAGTATGTGTTCCCGCTGATCAAATATCACAGCTTGTGGACGGAATATCCCGACCGCATAAACATGATGGCGAGCAACCTGTCGCTGGATGTGCGCGGCTACAATTATCTCAAGGGCTACCGCACCACGGCGCAGATCATCAAAACCGACAGTCCGTGCCTCAACAGCAAGCTCAGTGAGGAAAACGGCGAGCTTGCGCTCAACCCCAACCTTGAAGCACAGCTCAACGATTTGCTTGACTACTGCGACCAGCAACACTTAAAGGTGGTGTTTGTCCGTGCTCCGCACTATGTCACAAAGGAAACCTACAACCGCGTCAAGCGCTCCAACCGCATGGCTCGGCTCTGCAACGAGCGCGGCTACCACTACTATACCGTGGAAAACGATGCAGAGCACATCGGCATCGACCCAAAGCACGATTTCTATGACAGAGATCATATGAACGTGTACGGCGCGCTTAAGTTTACAGATTATCTTGCGGAAAAGCTTATGCATCGCGAGGGCTTGAAAGCCGACGCCCTCAAGGAGGACTTGACCGAAAACTGGCAAGACGCCGTTACCGCCACCAACCAGCTGTACCGCTATTGCGACGATTTGATGTCCAAGAGCAATGAGGCGCGCGGTGCGCAGGAGGACGTTGTCACACTGGCGACCTTGGGTGAATACTCGGGCGCGACAATCAAAACAAAGTGACGGAAGGAGATACTGTATGATATTCCCTAATGCATATACGGGCGTGAAAAAACTGTTTGCGTCCCAGATACTTCATATTCTTTCCACGGTGTTTTTCTTCGTCTCGGCGGTGTGGTTAGCGGCGTCACCGGAGCCGGAAGGCGATGCTTTCGAATACGTTGTGTGGATCACTATCGGCATATCGGTAGCAGGCGTTGTGATGGGCGTCATTGCGTTTCTTTTGCAGCTTGTCGGCTTGAATCAGGCACGCAGGGACGAACGGCTGTTTAAAAAAGCTATGTACTTCGTCATAGTTTGCGCCGCCTGTACTATAGCGCTGCTGTTCGGCAACGGCATGTTCAGCAGGATCGCGAGCGGCGTTGACGAGATATCCACATTGCTGATTTATGTGTATATCTTCATTTCCGTGTTTAACCTTGCCGAGCAGTTGGGCAATACATCTGTGCAAAAGCGCGGCAAGCTTGCGCTGCTGTTTGTCACAGTGCTCTTCGGCGCTGCGTTCCTGATCAACATTTTCGTAGCATTTATTCCCGAACAGGTGGATATCGCGGAAAACCTCTCGGTGATCAGCACCATCTGTGAGTTTATCGGCTATATCGTGGCGCTGCTGTATATTGGCACGGCAAGAAGAATGCTTGCCAAGGCGCAGAGAGGCGTACTGTCGTAATCGGTAAAATTTCAGTTTAATTATTAATGGGGCGGGCTGTGTGCCCGCCCTATGTGTTTGTCATGATATTTTTTCCAATTAGGTTCTTTTATTACCCATAGCGGCTATGTTTTTTCCGTGGCAAAGGATATCTGCATGTCTTTGATTTTTGCCATCCCGACCGCCGCGTTCACGCATCTGCTGCATCTGGACGGTTAGCTGATAAGGAGCAGCCAAGTGCTGCTCCTTTTTTGCATATCTGCAACATCCTCCGCATATATTTCTTTATAAAAAAACGGAGGTTTTGGATCATGCTGACTGCGTTAAGCGTAAAACTGCCCGAACAGCCACCGGGCTTTAAACGGTTCCTCGGAAAGCTAAGGGGCGACAGGGTGCAAATAGACATTAAAAGAGCAAGGGGTGTTACGCTGAAGCACGTAACCTACATAAGCTTCAGCGGACAGGTCAGACTTGATAAAACAGATAAGATAATCGGCTCGCAGCGTTCGCGTCTGCTGTGCTCAGACAAGCTGGTTTTTCCGCGGCAGAGCGGATATCATAGGTTCGACGCGTCGGACTTCAACGTCCGGCTTTGCACTAATACGGCGCTTGCCGTGCTGCAGCGGCGCGGTGAGAGCATCCGCCTTGGTATTGCGGACTTTCACGGCAGGTGTACGGAACTGACGCTAAGTGCGCTTAGACTGTGCAATAATGTTACCGTCATCACCAACCGAGGCGATATTTACCGCGAGACAAACGAACAGGCACTTGACGAGCTGGGCGCGTCCGCTTATATCACCTCTAACGCGGAGGATATGTCGGAGTGCGATCTTATCATCATACCCGAACCGTCCTACGCTCCGCTTGGGATTTCACCGGATGCTGTCGTGTTGGCAGTCGAGCCGCCGCCTAATCAGAATAACAATTGGTTTTACCGCTACAAAATCAAGATCCCCAACGGGTTTGACGCTATCAAACCGGAGGACTTGGACGGCGCTTATTTTTGCTCGGCGCTCTATACTCTCGGTTCGCAGTACGAGCTCGGTTCAATCGTTCCGGTGCGCGTCGAAGCCGACGGAAGGACCTGTACCGTGGAGACATTGTGCGAATTAATATAAAATGTCGTTCTGTATTGCTTGACAACATCACGCAAAAATAATATAATACTATAGTATGTACTTAAATAATCAGTAAAAACGAAAGGATGATACAAATGGCGGCAAAACCCACCATGCTGACCGCGGAAGGTCTTAAAAATTTGGAAGAGGAGCTTGAATTTTTACACAACGTCAAGCGTAAAGAAATAGCGGAAAAAATCAAGGTTGCGCGTTCCTACGGCGACCTTTCCGAGAACAGCGAATACGACGACGCCAAAAACGAGCAGGCTATCATGGAAGCGCGTATCACTACGATCGAAGCTATCCTGAAAACCGCCGTTATCATTGACGAGAGCAACACCAACACAGAGCATGTACACCTTACCTCTGTGGTCACTATCGAGAACCTGAACACCGGCAAGCAGTCCAAGTACAAGATCGTCGGCTCCGGCTCCAACGAAGCCAACCCCCGCGAGGGTAAAATTTCCGACGAGTCTCCCATCGGTATGGCGCTGATGGACAAAAGCGTCGGCGACGTGGTTGAGGTCGAGACCCCCGGCGGCGTTATCAATATCAAGATTTTGGAAATCGGCAAGTAATCAGGGCAGAGAGGAAGTTGAACATGGGTAACAAGCCACAGCAGGCAAACACCGGCGACGTCATTCAGGTGCGCTACGACAAGCTTGACGCACTAAGGGAAGCGGGCAGAGACCCCTTCGTAATAACCACCAGCGCAAGAGACGCCATGGCGCAGATCATTCAGGAAAACTTTGAGGAATACGAAAACAAGACCGTCTGCGTAGCCGGCAGGATCATGTCCAAGCGCGGCAAGGGCAAGGTCAGTTTTTTGGATCTACACGATAAAACAGGTAAAATCCAGATTTTTGCTAAGTTTGACGATCTTGGCGAGGAAGAATATAACTTCCTTAAAAAGTGGGATATCGGCGACATCGCCGAGGTTACGGGCTTTGTGTTTAAAACCAAGATGGGCGAGATCTCCATCCACGCAACAGCCGTTAAGCTTCTGAGCAAATCGCTCAAGCCCCTGCCCGAAAAATATCACGGTCTTACCAATACCGACCTTCGCTACCGTCAGCGTTACGTCGATCTCATTATGAACCCTGAGGTTAAGGACACCTTTGTCAAGCGTTCGCAGATTATCAGCAGCATTCGCCGTTATCTGGACGGTCAGGGCTTTATGGAGGTTGAGACCCCCATGCTCGTTGCCAACGCAGGCGGCGCGGCGGCACGTCCGTTTATGACGCATTTTAACGCTTTGGACGAGGACTTAAAGCTTCGCATCTCGCTTGAGCTTTACCTCAAAAGATTGATCGTAGGCGGCTTGGAGCGCGTTTATGAAATCGGCAGAGTGTTCCGTAACGAGGGCGTAGACACCCGTCACAACCCCGAGTTCACGCTTATGGAGTTGTATCAGGCGTACACCGACTATCACGGCATGATGGATCTGACCGAAAACCTTTACCGCCATGTGGCTCAGGAGGTGCTGGGCACTACCGTTATCGAGTACAACGGCATCGAGATGGATCTCGGCAAGCCCTTTGAGCGAATCACTATGCTCGACGCGGTCAAGAAGTACGCAGGCGTTGATTTTAACGAGATCAAAACCGACGAGGAAGCCAAGGCAATAGCCAAGGAGCACCACGTTGAGTTTGAGGACAGACATAAAAAGGGTGATATCCTCAGCCTGTTCTTTGAGGAATTTGCCGAGGAGCACATGATCCAGCCCACCTTTGTTATGGATCACCCCATCGAGATCTCGCCGCTCACCAAGAAGAAGCCCGAGGATCCCAACTACGTGGAGCGTTTCGAGTTCTTCATGAACGGTTGGGAGATGGCAAACGCCTACTCCGAGCTCAACGACCCCATCGACCAGCGCGAGCGCTTTAAGGCGCAGGAGGAGCTGCTGGCGCAGGGCGACGAGGAAGCCAACACCACCGACGAGGACTTCCTGAACGCC
>CAMHCD010000117.1 GCA_946183545.1 uncultured Clostridia bacterium | reverse complement strand
CACTCTATCCCGGGAGTCGTGATCGAAATGGAATCTCCCGAACCGCCTGAGTTTTTGTATCACGGCACAGCCGAACGGTTTTTAGATGCGATCCTCAAAGAGGGCTTGAAGCCGATGACGCGGCAGTTCGTGCATATCTCCCCCGATTACGAAACCGCCGTCAAGGTCGGCAGAAGACACGGCAAGCCCGTGATACTAAAGATCCGCGCAAGAGATTTCAAGAACGACGGCAACGAACTGTACCGCTCCTCAAACGGAGTGTGGCAGGCAAGATACGTTGCTCCCGAATACTTTACAGTTTTCTAAAACAAACAGCTTCCGCATACTATCTGCGGAAGCTGTTGATATATTACGGGGAATTTATTTCATCAAATCTTTCCGCATCGAGCGTTTTTATCACTCTTGCAGGGTTGCCGACAACCACCTCATAGTCGCCTACGTCATGCGTGACAACGGCTGATGCTCCTACGATGGCATATTTTCCGATGGTCACACCGGGTGTGATCGTCGCGCCTGCGCCGATCCACGCGCCTTTCTTGATAAGAATAGGCTTGCAGATGAGGATTTGCCTTTCATACGGGTCGTGGTTATTCGTCAGAAGCTGGACGTTTGCCGCTATCTGCACGTCGTCCTCAATGGCGATACCTCCGCGAGCCATCGCAAGCAGATTGTTGTTGATAAACACCCTGTTTCCGATGGTGACTTTATCAAGCGCTGCTCCCGCGAGCGGAGCGCGGACAAAGGAATCCTCGCCGATCCTGCCGTCAAACAGCTCGCGCAAAATATCCATATATTCCGCTGTGCGCGGCATGGTTTGGTTGAGCTTAAAAAGCAGCTCATCGTGCTTGGCGTAAAGCGCCATATCATGTTCAGTCAATTTTCGCATATCTACTCTGATTTCTTCCATTTTAAGCACCTCTGTTTGTTGTGATATATTTATGATAAACCTTTGAAGGTTCTTCGTCAAGCCTTGAAGGTAGTTATTTGATTTTCTTTTTCTATGTTAAATACGATTGGAGCACCAAGGACGAATCCATCGAAAAACTGAATATGCGCGCGCGGAGCAATCATCAAACAGAATCAAGCGGAGCTTGGTGTGGAGCGCTATGTACGGCTCCAAAAGGTGCACGATGGTATTGACGCGCAGCCCGATTTGAAGTCTAAGAAGAAATACGCGTTAAGCAATAGCGCTTTCCGCAGCGACCCCCGCGACAACAGTACGATCAGCTATGTCGGAAAGATGGATTGGGGCGAAATGGATATGCACATCAAGGGGATTTATACCATCACGGACGGCGATCTGATGCTCGAGTTAAACGCCTTATCGGATAAGTTCTGCCTCGCCTTTCAACTGGTCAACAAGGATTGCGAGCCGTTGAAGCGCTTCTGTGAGATACTCGATAACGAAAAGATCCCGTACAAGGTATCAGATCAATATAAGCGTTATTTGCCTAAGCTCGAGCTGCCCAGACCTTAAGTCTTGATAAACTAAAAAGGCGCCGGCTGAAAAACTATACCATTACAAATCGTTCGGCATATTAGTGTTGATAACGGACTTAAGTTATCAACACTTTTTTTATTCAATTTCATCCGGTTTGTTTACTGAACCGCGAATTATGATAGTTTTGTTTGAGGCAACGTCTTTTATCACAATGTATAAAATTTGTCAATATATTTTAAAAAAGTAATGACTTTAATTGTATTGTGTGATATAATAGATTTGTTGCATAGATTTCAAAAGAAAACAGGAGGTAAAAATATGTCAAACAGAATCATACTCAATATGGTATCATATCACGGAAAAGGAGCCATTAAAGAAATCCCTGCGATCGCTCAGACAAAAGGGTTCAAACACATTTTTATTTGTTCCGATCCCGATCTGATCAAGTTCGGAGTAACTGCCAAGGTAACAGATCTACTCGATGAGGCGAAGATTTCCTACACTGTTTATTCCGGGATCAAGCCCAATCCTACGATCGAAAACGTCAAGGACGGCGTTGCCGCTTTCAGGGAATGCGGAGCTGATTCGATCATAACGATCGGCGGCGGCTCTTCTATGGATACCGCAAAGGCTATCGGCGTAATTATTACCAATCCCGAATTTGCCGATGCACGGTCGCTTGAGGGCGTTGCTCCTACAAAGAATCACGCTGTACCGACTATTGCCGTTCCTACTACAGCAGGAACAGCCGCGGAGGTAACGATCAACTATGTTATCACCGACGTTGAAAAAGAGAGAAAGTTCGTATGCGTGGATGAACACGATATTCCGGAGGTAGCAATAGTCGATCCCGATATGATGAGCTCAATGCCGAAGGGACTTACCGCCGCGACCGGTATGGACGCTCTTACTCACGCTATCGAGGGATACACGACCAAAGCCGCCTGGGAAATGACCGATATGTTCCATCTTGAAGCTATAAAACTGATCTCAAAGCACCTAAGAGGCGCTGTAGAGAACAACCCCGAGGACAGAGAAGGCATGGCGCTTGCGCAATATGTCGCCGGTATGGGATTTTCAAACGTTGGCTTGGGAATCGCACATTCTATCGCTCATACTCTCGGAGCGCATTATGACACTCCGCATGGTGTAGCCTGCGCTATGATGCTTCCTATAGTTATGGAATACAACCAGGAATGCACAGGTGAAAAATACAGAGAGATCGCAAGAGCTATGGGCGTAGAAAACGTAGATTCAATGTCCGCGGACGAGTACCGCAAAGCCGCGATTGACGCTGTAAAACAGCTCTCAGCCGATGTAGGTATTCCCGCAAAGAACGATAAAGTCAGGGAAGAAGACCTGGATGTTCTTGCCGCCGACGCTTATGCCGACGCCTGCTGCCCCGGCAACCCCAAGGATACAAATATCGATGACTTGAAAGAACTTTACAAAAAAATAATGGTTTAAATCCAACCGATAAAGCCGCATGACACTTGCATAAAATCAAAACCCGAAATCCGTTTTACCCGGATTTCGGGTTTTTCTGCATCCTCCTATATTCTATATCGAGTTTTTTGTTTATTATGAATAGAAAAGTTGTATAAAACTATCAATTTGGCTAATTGCCTATCCCCTTCGATTGTGTTATTATATAAAAAAGAGTATGCGTTGTTAGTTGGATTTTTGCACTTTAACTAACGAAAATGAAAGAAAAAGATTATGCGTATAGTTATCCATGCAACGCTTACTGTCTTTGCTCCTTACACGCAGAGTGTGATAACAGATTTCAGTGTCAAAACAAAGGAGGATGACAATGGATGATAAAAGCAAGGTGATCTTCGGGAATGAGATCAGCAAAAAGAACTATAAAAAAGCTGTAAACTCCAAGAAGAAATACATCAAAAAATACAGCGACGACAGCGAAAAGGAATACACCGCAAAGTTGGTTGAAAACCCCGTGCTGCACAAAACTATGGGCGTTATGGACTTGCGGGTCAACGAAGGAGAGGGCGACGTCCCCTTTGATTTAGAAAAAGGCGTAATTGTGGGCAATATCCGTATGGGATTTGGTCACTACCGTATCTCAATGGCTATAGCGTCCGCCGCCCACGCTCTGGGATATACCCCCTACTGGATGGATCTGAACTCCTTCAAGGACACCACCTGCACCAAGGTCATATCCTCTCAAAACGACTTGTACAGCTTAGGCTCAAGGCTGTCGCAAAAGAGTACGGTGTTCAATAAGGTAGTATGGGAGCCTATGAATTATGAGGGCTTCAGACAATTGAGCTATAACTCCTCCGATCAAAAAAAAGCGGAGCTGATGGCGCCTGTGTTCCGCAATATCCCAAAAGATATCCCGCTCGTAGGCACCCACGTCTGGCCTGCTCAGGCTGCGCTGCACGCGGGGATGAAATATGTGGTAAACTCCATACCCGACAACTGGCCTATGGCTCTTCATCTGGCGCAAGGGGCGGTACATACCGTTCAGACTCATCAAAGCTATATGGGCTACCGTATACTGAACGGCTTTGATAAAAAGGCGATCCTAAAGCCCATGCCCGCGTCCGATCTTGTATACACCGGACATTATGTAGACCACGAGCTTGTGGCAAATATCGAGAAGGACTGCGACGCAAGGCTTGCCCGCAAGCGTGATAAAAAGCCCATGCGCTTTCTGCTGACTATCGGCGGAGCAGGCGCGCAGCGCGAGCTGTTCACTAAGGTCATAGAATATATGCTCCCCTCGATCAAAAATAAAAAAATCGCCTTGTATGTAAATGTAGGCGACTACAAGGCTGTTTGGGACGAGCTTATTGACAATATTAAAGGTCTCGACGAACTCAGTGTGACGCACTTCAACGACTGGAATGAAACGACCGGATTTTGTAAAAACGCCATAAACGGCGAGGTCGAGGGAGTACACGCGTTCTGGCACGAAAACATCTTTGAGGCGGTCTACTGCACGAATCTCCTGATGCGTTCTGCCGACGTGCTTATGACAAAACCCTCTGAACTCTCGTTCTATCCTATCCCCAAGATTTTCTTAAAGCACATAGGAGGTCACGAGCGCTGGGGCGCTATACACAGCGCCGAAATGGGCGACGGCTCTTTAGAGTGCGAGGATGTGCCCCACGTTTTACAAATGGTCAAGCTCTTCCTTGCCGAGGAGGACACGCTCGCTTATATGTGCGAGAGGATAACGGAAAACAAAAAGTCGGGGCTTTACAACGGCGCGTATGAGACCGTCAAGATTGCTATGGGTCTGAAAGACAAATAAAGAAGCAAAGCGGTTCATCTGCTTTAAGTAAAAACATATAAAACCAAAACGGAGGGAAAAATGAAACGACTAACAAAACATCAAATGCGTATATTCGCGGTAGGACAGCTCGGATGGTCCACACTAAGCGGTATCATCAGCGCATGGTTCGTCACCTTCTATCTGCCTACCCAGGTAGACATCGAGAACGGCGCTGTTCAGTACATCGTGCCCGGTCTTGTCATAGGTGGATTTTTGACAGTGCTCGGACTTATAACCGCGCTGTCCCGTGTTTTTGACGCTATCACCGACCCGTGGATCGCTTCTCTGTCAGACAGAAGCAAGAACAAACGCGGCAGACGTATCCCGTTTATGCAGTACGCGGCGGTGCCGCTGTCACTCGTCACGGTATTGCTGTTCTGCGCGCCTGTCAATATGATAAGCTCGTGGAATATTGTGTGGATCTCGGTATTCATCGTGTTGTTCTACCTGTTTATGACTATGTACTGCACACCATACAACGCGCTTATAACCGAGTTCGGCAAAACTCAGGACGACCGTATGTATATCTCCACCGCTATTTCTCTTACGTTCTTTGCGGGAACCTTGCTTGCATATACCCCCTTTGTGTTCGCAGGTATGCTGCGCGGCAGCGTAGGCTTTGCGTGGAGCTACCGCATCTGCTTTATCGTGTTGGCGGTCATATCCTGCATCTGTATGCTGATCCCCACCTTCTTCTTAAAAGAAAAAGACTTTGTAGACACCAAGCCCTCAAACGTCAATATGCTCAAGTCACTTGCCGCGACATTCAAGAACAAGGATTTCCGCGTATTTGTCGGCTCCGACATTATGTACTGGGTAGGACTTACCCTGTTCCAAACGGGTCTGCCGTTCTTTGTAAAGGTCAGCATGAAGCTTGACGAATCCTTTACGATGTATTTCTTAGGCGGTATGACCGTGCTGTCCGCGTGCTTCTATCCGTTCGTATCGAAGCTCGTCAAAAAATTCGGCAAAAAGAAGCTCGTTATCACCGGCTTTATCGGTCTGGCGCTCGCCTATGTCATAGCAGGTCTTATAGGTATAATCGGCACTACCGTGATACCGGGCGCGATATACGGCGTGGTTATTTGCGTTATAGCCGCGTTCCCGATGGCTCTGCTCGGCATCATTCCTCAGTCCATTGTTGCCGACGTCGCCGAGGCTGACGGTATCAATACGGGAGAAAATGCTCATGTACGGTAAAGAAGCAAGCAACCGAAAACAATAGATAGACCGCCA
>CAMHCD010000116.1 GCA_946183545.1 uncultured Clostridia bacterium | reverse complement strand
TGACGCATCCGATGGTCAGCCCGATCTACGGCGACCTCTCCGGTCTCTGCCCGATCACCGTCTTTGCCGGTACGCGCGAGATTTTCTGTGCCGACGCGCAGAAGCTCTGCGATATCGCGGAGGAAAAAGAGCTCGAAATCGAGGTTTACATCTACAAGAACCAGATGCATTTCTTCGTCGGTCTGCCGATCCCGGAGGGTGAGGAAGCGATCGACATCATTGCCATGCAGATTTACGGCATTGACGAGAGCGACGAGATCATCGAGTTTGAGCAAACCGACGCGCCCGAGCTTGCCGAAGCCGTTGTCTGCGAGGACGGCGAAGAGCCTGCCAAGGAAGAGGCGACAGAGCTTACCGAGGAAACCTTTGAGGAACTCGCCCCCGAAACAGAAGAATAATGATCAGCAACTACGAACGCCGCGGCTTTTGCCGCGGCGATTTTTGTGTCATAGCTCGTCATATCTGTCCAGAAAGCTGACGTATTCTCCTTTGGTCTTGAAGCCCGGAAACGTGTCGAGATGGACACGGTGCAGGCTGTTGAAAATGCTCTTTTCGATATTCGGGTTAGTCTTTTTCAACTCCCGGATCAGCGCCTTGATCTCACTCCGTTTGGTGCCGCCGTCCTCGCCGCGGTAATGTGCGTCCGTGAACCGGCAGGCGCACTGGATAAAATGCAGATCGTTGTACCGCGTCCACGCGATAATGTCATCCTCGTGAATGCAGTAGAGCGGCCGTATCAGCTCCATGCCCTCGTAGTTGGTGCTGTGCAGCTTCGGGATCATACCCTGCAGCTGCGAGCCGTAGAACATCGCCATTACGGTGGTCTCGATCACGTCCGAAAAGTGATGACCGAGGGCGATTTTGTTGCAGCCGAGCTGCTGAGCCCGGCTGTAGAGATGACCGCGGCGCATTTTGGCGCAGAGATAACACGGATAGCGGTCGACCTTTTCCGTCACGGAAAAAATATCCGTCTCAAAAATCGTCACCGGTATGTCCAGCAGTGAGGCGTTTGCTTCGATCTGCCTCCGGTTTTCCTCCCGATAGCCGGGATCCATCACCAGAAATACCAGTTCGAACGGTACTTCGCTGATGCGCTGCAGCAGCTGCATGAGCTTTGCCAGCAGCATGGAATCCTTGCCGCCGGAAATGCACACGGCGATCTTGTCGCCTTCCCGGATCAGTTCATAGCGCTTGACCGCGCCGATAAACGGATTCCAGATTTGCTTGCGGTATTTTTTGGTAATGCTCCGCTCGATCAACTGCGAAGCGCTCAGCTCTCTGCTCATCTCATCACCCTGAATTATTATAAAAAATAACATCGTCTTTGTCAATCACTGATATTTTTTCACTGCCGCGGCACACTAAAGGCGGAGGTTGATATAATGATAACACGAATCGGAAGCCGCACCATCGGCTTTGAAAACCGTCCGGCAATTCTCGGCTACGCGTCCGTTGCCGGCAAAAAAGAGAGCGAAGGCTTGCTTTCAAAATTCTTTGACAGAATTATTTATGACGAATACAACGGCAAGGAGACCTTTGAGGAAGCGGAAAGCAGTCTGCAGGCGGAAGCGCTGCGGCTGGCGCTGAAAAAATCCGGACATCGCGCCGGCGAGCTCAACGCCGTCTTTGCGGGCGACCTGCTCAACCAGTGTACCGGCTCCAGCTTTGGATTGAAGGATTATCACATTCCGTTTCTCGGACAGTACGGCGCTTGTTCCACCATGGCGCAAAGCCTGCTGATGGCGGCGGTATTTGTGGAAAGCGGCGCTGCCAATCTGGCGGCAGGCGTTACCTCGTCGCATTTTTGCGCCGCCCAACGGCAGTATCGCTTTCCTCTTGAATACGGCGAAGTGCGCACGCCGACCGCGCAATGGACAGTCACCGGCTCCGGCTGCTGCGTTGTCGGCAAGGGAGCGGGTAAGGTCAGCATTGCCGCCGCGACGCCCGGCAGGATCGTCGACCTCGGCGTGACCGATCCCAACAACATGGGCGCCGCCATGGCACCTGCTGTGGGTATAATAGAACCATCGGCTGTTACATCAAAATAAAACGAAAGAAGGAACGCCATGGAAAAATTGCAGACACTCATTCGGGAGGTGAAGGAGATTACATACGGCAGGGAAGGCGCGCGCCTGCGGGAGCAGCTCTACGCCGCCGACCGCGTGCGTTACCATATCCTCCTGTCGGAAGGAAGCCTGTATGAGCAGATTCATCAGGCGGCGCGAAAGGAGATGAAACCATAACTATATAACATAATGCCTTGTCGCAGATAAGCGGCAGGGCATTATGTTGTGTAAAAAGCCGTTTTATATTCTAAATGAGAATAATGATAAACTTAATTCTAAACAATAATTAAAAAACTTAAAAAAATAAGTTGTAAATATATTTGTTTTGTGCTATAATTACTTTCGTATAGGAGTATTCTCTGCACAGGTCAATGAAACGACCTGCCGGGAGGTGATTCGTGTGAAGAACATAAAGCAAATTGAATACGGCAAAAATGATCCCGGTCGTATCCGATTACGGGACGGACCGGTCAAGGACCCTCCCTTGCGGTATCTTCTGATGTAGGGAGAAAGCGCTTTCGGTCAAAAGGCGCTATAGAAAAAAAGATAATCAGACGCGGCAAAAATCCTGCGTTTGTTCATATATATCAGTATATAAAAACATTTATATATAAAAGAAACGGAGGTAAAAACAAATGAAAACAAAGCTGAAAAGCATGTCAAAACGCACGCTTTCCATCCTGCTTGTTCTCCTGATGGTGGTGTCGACCGTCACGGTCGGTATCATCACAACCACAGCGGCGTATACCGAGCTTGACAACGAAGCAGTCGGCGCGAGTGTGGACGAGGAAGAAACCGTTGGCGCGAGTGTACAGGCAGACGAGGCGGTAGGAGATACTACATACTACGTTAGAGGCTCCTTCAATGATTGGAAAAATGGAGCTTTTAATAGCAGTGGACAGTATTCTATTAATCTTTCTGCAGGTGAGTATACATTTAAGGTAACAGATGGTACCAACTGGTGGGGCAAAGATAATACTACGATTGATGCTTCAACAACTGATTTTGATTTGACCAAAACCGGAGACAATGTTACTTTAAGCGTTTCAACGCCAGGAACTTACGTTTTTAAGAGTAAAGGAGAAAATGGTGGCGGTACGGGATTTAGAATTGATATTACATTCCCCACAAGCGACCCCACCGACTGGTATGTTATTGGTAACCAAATGGGTGACAAAAGTTGGAGTCCAACTCGCGGAGCGCATATGACACAAGTTGCCGGAACCACCGAGTATACGGTTGAAAAGGATTTTTCTGACGTTACTAGTGGAGATAACTATTTTGCCATTGGTGATAACAACGATCAGAGATATAATCCTTCTACCACTATAGATGATGCAGTGTTGGATACTCACTATTCGGTGTCTGCCGCTGATGGCGGTAATAATGCATCCATTAACGGCGCTAATTTCTATGGCATGAAAGTCATCTTCCATTTTGATTCGAATACAAAAGAGGTGTGGGTCACTCTCGCCCGAAAATCCGTTGCCTCTTCGGTCGGATTGACGGTCAGCCCCAAAAACGTGAAGCGCGGCAATCGTATCCGCAGCATAACCGCGACAGCAACGGGAATAGACTCTGCCATTCAGAATGTTACCTATACGTTCAAAACAGGCAATACCGTGATCGCGACGGTTAACCACTATTTGGGTACGAGTCACGGTGGTACGGATTCCTGCGTCCTTTCGGGCATTGAAACAGGTGTTGGTGCAGCGGATTTCCCGAGCGGCGCGACAAACGTGTTTACTGCTCTTAAAAATAATATTCCCGTAAAGGTGACCTTAAGCACATTGGAGCAGTATGAAGATAATGGTACTCAAACGAATTATCTTGACAAGACTGCCGATACGACCTTCAATATCGACGAGGGTAGCGTTTATTATACCCATAACGGCGCGGACGAGGAGAATCCTGACTGGACGGCTCTCAACAAAACCACAGTGAATGAGATTACCGATAACGTCAGCACACTTACTTACGACAGCGTCGGATTCACCTTTGCTCTTTCCGGTCAGGATGAATTCGAAGCTACATTCGGCAAGTACGAGATCGATCAGGAGAAGAATGCCTACTGTTCCGTAACCGAAGGCAGAAAGACGATCGGTACCGGCACTGACTCCTTCACGGTCTACACCTACACCGTAAAGCCTCTTAAGGGTATTAAAGCAGGTACAACAAAGCTTTATATTGACGTAGCCAACAAAAAAATCTACGCAAAGGCAAAGTTTGAAAAGACAACCGGCTGCACGAAAACTGTAGACGAGAGCAAAACAATTAAGTATTACTTCGCAAAAAAAGCTGATCAAAACTTTGATAATCGCGGTAGTAACTCAGGAAAACTTTGGCTTCATGCATGGAATAACTCCACAGGAAAAAATGCCTATTTTTCCGGAAAACCCGTCAAAAAGGACGGCATCACCCTTAATCAAGGAGATGCTCCGACGTCGGAAACAAAGATTTATGTAAAAACCAATGATTTAAAATTTGATGCAAAATTAAACCAAAGCGGCGGAGATCCGTCAAGTCCGAATTATAGTTACTCAACTGACAAACAAAAAGCTGAGGCGGATACATTTAATGTTTTTGTTGTAGAACTCCCCGTTTGGGCTACGTCTGTAGCAGTAAACAAGCCTAATGACGAAGGCGATATTGAAAGCACCAAGCTGATTACCATCAATCCGAATAGAATTTATCTTTTCTATGACTGGGATGGAGTAAAGGTTTCAGGAATTCCGCTTGATAAGAAGTTCTGGAACAACGATGTTGCTTCCAGAGGAACTTATCCGAATGAAGCCTCGGAAAAGACCTTCAAAGCAAATGCGGTTTCGTTTAACAGAGACACCTATTCAACGAGTAATATAGAAGATAACGATTATAAAATTAACCAGTATCTCAGCGGAAAGTATAATGGAACCTCATCAACAGGTATCTATTTCGGTAACTTCTGGAATGGATATCCTGCTATGGATGACGGCAGTGCATCAGAACATATTTACAAAAAAGGCACTACGGCAAAAAAGGGTATTGCCGACAAAACATGGAAGAACTGGAACTGGACGGCAAATATCGCCATGCGTTGGGATAATGTTCGAACCGGTTCCGATGAAAACAAAATTGATGCAGACGACAATAAGCTGGCTCCGAATGCTGGTTGTCCATACTACACCTCGATATGGGATATTGTCGGTATGCACCTTAACAGAAATAAAACTAACGCAATCGGAAATTATTACCTCCAGAATTTTGCTGAGGATCAAAACGCCCCGTTCTTTGACTACGATACTCTGAAAACACAGAGCAATGCTGCTACACATGTTTTCGAGAACAAGGACTTCCCGTTTGTTTCATCTACATACGAGGGAATCACCACCTACTCTTACGACTCTCAGGTTGACCCGAACCGCGCTATTACTAATGATCATAACGGCGATGCGGCTCAGGAAAACTTTACCAACACTCATGGCGTTAAAAAGGTCAGCTCAATGCTCGGCTATGTCCCGTTTGCTAATTACGATCAGGAATTGTCATTTGCAAATGAGTTCGACATTGATTTCTATCTGACGAATACAGGTTCCATCAAGGGTAAGAGAGATGACGGAACTGCCGTTCAGGAGGATATTCAGTTCAACTTTTCCGGTGACGACGACGTATGGGTATTCGTAGACGGAGTTCTTGTGCTCGACCTCGGCGGCGACCACATGCCTTCTGCAGGCTCAATCAACTTTACAAAGAAGAAAGTTTACTATAAGTCTACTGCCGGCTCTGTTAATTCTGAATCAGCCGTTGTTCTTAGCAGAAACTACGCAGGTGATACAGATAAAGATGACTTCTCAACCGATGCGGACTACATGAAAACCCTAGACCTCGAGATGATTCTCAACGCGGGCAGCTTGACAGGTGAGAAGTTCAACTTCACAGACGGTACCACCAAGCACACTCTCCAGATGTTTTATCTTGAACGTGGTCAAAATGAGTCCAACTGTTCGCTCTCCTTTAACATGCCTCAGTCAACCGGTCTTAACATCG
>CAMHCD010000115.1 GCA_946183545.1 uncultured Clostridia bacterium | reverse complement strand
TAGTAATATCCGCTGTTCTGTCTATTAAATAAATCCGCAATGAACACTCGCGCCATAGAAACAGGGTACCCAACATGGGTGCCCTGTTTCTATTTTTACCTCAGCGTGGTGACCGGACTTGAAAGCGAGCGATCAGAAAACGTGCCGGGGGCACGTTTTCCGCGAGAGCGTAGATGATATCTTTTCCCATAGCAAGTGAACCCAACAAGCGAGGTACACGGCTTCCTTTACTTCTGCAATGGGTCACCGGCACCAGTATGAGTGTTCATAACGGATTTATGTTATGGACACTCTTTTTTTATTTCGGTTCATATTTCGGATTTGGCTTTACAAATCCTATGCTCGATACAGCGAGAGTCTTTATATTGATAGTTAGCTAACATAAGAATAAAATGATTGTATTTTGTTTGGGGTACGACCGACGCCTTTGCCAAGACAGCAAACAGCGATGTAGTCGTGCTGACCAAGGAGTTTTCCGCAGGTACCTATACCTTCAAGCTACACAACACCGGCACAGACAAATGGTACGGCAAGGATGACACGACCATCACCGATACCGTCAACCGTTTGACGATGACGGCAGCAGCCGGAGACTGCACCTTTACGGCAACAGGCGGTACGTACGAATTCAAATTCGAGCTTTCAACCAACAAGCTGTCAGTCTACTTTGCGAAAACAGCGCTATGGACGAACAGCCGACCGTAGCTCCGGTAACGACATATCTGCTCGGAGACAGTAACCTTGACGGCACGGTCAATATCAACGACGTCACCGCGATCCAGCGTCATATTGCCGCTATAGAAGCGTTGTCGCAAACGCAGCTTTTGGCAGCAGACGTCAACAGCGACGGTCATGTGAATATTTCCGATGCTACGGAGCTGCAAATGTTCCTTGCAAATTACAACATTCCATATCCGATATGCGAACAGGTGAGCACTAACAGCACGCCCACCCAGCCGACTGCGACCGAACCTGCCGCAACAACAGCGCCTACCACCGTTGCGCCGACAACCGCGCCAAGCACATATACCGTGGTATTGACTAATGCTTTGAACTGGTCGGGCACCATCTATTGCTACTACTGGGGAAGCAATTACAATCCCGTGCAGTGGTGCGGTACACCGATGAATTATATCGGAACGAACGATTACGGTCAAAGCCAATACTCGCTGACGATACCCTCGCGTGCAACAAACGTTATTTTCACCAATGGTTCCGTTCAAACCGTAGATTTGCTGATCAGCGGCAACACAAACTTCTATACAAAGAATGAAACTGAAAACGGCAAATATAAATGCGGCACATGGTGAGCAACAAACAGCTGATCTCACCTAAAAAAGCCCAAACCAAAGGGAGCTCCGAACCGGAGCTCCCTTTATGCTTGTATTAGTATTATGCTGTCGGTTGATTTCCCAACGTTACATTATATTGCGCAAGGTATTTTTGCAAGTGTGTAGCGTCATTGATCGTGACCTCGCCGTCGCCGTTGGCATCCGCTGCCGCTTTTTGCGCGTCGGTGAATTCGGCTTTTTGCGCAAGATATTTCTGTATCTCGGTAGCATCGTCGATCGTGAGCTTGCTGTCACCGTTTACATCTCCCACAAGTGTTTCCGAACCGTGCTTGTACGCCGGAATAAGGAGCGCCTTGATGGGATAGTTGTCGATTTTGATACCGTCTCTGCCGTCGGGATTCATTTCAATAAAATCTTTCTTCTCGCGTGTGTATTCGCCGGTCTGCTGATATACAGCATCGATAATATCCTCCCTGATATCCGTCATATCCTTCCACTCGCCGCCTGTACAGAAATAGCTCTCTCCGGGATTGACCACGCCGTTGATTATTGCTTTGTGAGTTCCGTCAACTAACATATTTGTCGCAAAGGGCACAACGTCGCTGTAAACCTTATTTTCGCCGTCGGAGGACGGACGGCACATTGTAATTACAATGGAGTATTTCTCGCCCTTTTTCATCAAATATTCGCCTTTAAGACCGATGTTATAATAACCGATCTGATCGTGGGTCGTTTCGCCTGTTTCAAGCAGCGTACCCGAAGCAGGGTCGCCGTTTTCAACGTCCTTATAGATCTCATAAGCCGCCGTAGAGCCGGGCGCGTTGGTGCGGTATGAAATGCTGTAAAGGTATTCATCCTCTTCAGCGTCAAAAACATTCGCCATTTTAGACACGCTCTCGTAATCCGAAGAGTTGTAGAAGCTCGCCGCCATCAAGTCGTACTGATCGTAATTATGCTCCTTGTATTTTACCGAAGCCTCGCTCTCAAAGTCAAAGCATATGGGCGTTTCCATGCTGTGATCATGGTAGGAAAGATAGAAGTAGCCGCTGTCATCAACACCGAACTTGCCCGCGTTGGGATCCTCATAAACGGTCTTTCCCATTTGATTTACGGTAGCCGTCGCTTTGTCCTCTTCTGTCAGGGAGCCGTTTGTATTTTTCACGATAAAAGCGCCGTTTCCGGGAGGCGTTGTGCCTTTTGCTATTTTGCCGGACTTGAAATACCTTGTGAAATTGTCCTTGGAATAATTATCGTCATAGCCGACAATGGTGACCTCGTGATTTGGATAATAATTATCGCCGTTATTGAACAGCGCCCAGTTGTCGGGATGCATGTTCGCTCCGAAGCAGACACCGAGCGAGATCGCGTGACCGTTTGAAAGCTCGGTCTTCATGGCGTTTAGCGCGTCCTCATCAAATCTGTACTGACCGTTTTCATCCCATGATGAGGGCGACCGAAGGAGCTTGCCGCCCTTGAAGCCCTGCACGGAGAGTGGATTGCGGTATTTGGAATTTACCGGGATAGTCCAGTTGTCATTTGGCGAATATGTTGTTCCGTTACGGAACCTGTTCTTACCGGCGTAATAATATGGAAACCAGTCGTCTACGCTTACGCTTTCGTCAACGGGCCCGAAGCCCGATGCAAGAAAATTCAAACCATTGCTGCCTGTGCCTCCAAAGTTGTACGCAGCGGCGGAATACTCCTTGTCGGCTTGCTCCATATCGTTGCCCTCGCCGATCTGAGAAGCGCGGATCTTTCCCTTTGTAACGTCATTTTCCGTGATTCCGTGATAAAGGAACCACGCGATATATTTTTCGGAAAAATTCACGTTTGTGTTTTTCTCTCCTGCGGGTACGCCTAAACCGTTCGCGTATAAGTATGATGTTTCGGCAGCAGCTGCAATACCGAACGCCCAGCAGGTGCCATAGGGGTCTTGGTTTTTAACGGGCGTAACGTAGTTTTTTCCGTTGTGATCTCTCAAGTCGATTTTAGTGGGCAGGCTTTGCGCCGTTGCGCCGTTTGGATTTGTGTCGAACTCAGCCGCATATGCGGTTCCGCATGAAACCAATGCCGAAACGATCATTGACGCTGCCGTCAAAACGGCAGATGCTCTTTTTTTCATTTTGCTTCCTCCTGAAATACTATACTGTTATTTGATACAGTTGTTGATCCAGTTAATAAAGTTTTCGGTGCTGTCGCCTGTGCGTTCCGCCTCTTCGTGTCCCTGAGCCCACACGGTCTCAAAATCCACGTTCTCAACGTCGCTGTGATGATAAAGCGCAAGCGCAAGATTCGCTTCCGTAGTTACCGAGGTGTTATTTTGCTCAATACCTGTTCTGATACGCCAGTATTTTGCAACCGATGAGGTGCCGAAGCCCTCGCGTTTTTCCATCAGATAATAGAGCGGCGTATACATATTAACGCGTTGTTCTAAGGTGCTGCCCTGTGAATCGGTCTTTTTAAAATCCTCGGCAAAATCTTTTGCGAATTCGTTGTTCTGCTTTGTCAGGATGTCCGCGAGTATTTTGTCAAAATGTGATCCCTTGCCGTCTCCGGTGCCGAAAAGGTTGTTTTCGCTCTGCGGACCGTCAAAGCCAAACGGAGCCTCGGAAGCGTTTTTACACGCCTTGGCAAAGTCCGCTATGCTCGATATTGTCGCTTTATTTGTCGCCTTATCATAAGTGACCCATTTTTTGTCTTTATTCAGGCTGTCAATATACGCCTGCGGCGAACCGTAGCCGTTTTTGATTTCGGGGTCATTAAAGTTTGTATCGGACAGGTAATTGTTGAGCGAGCCCTCAATAACGCCTTTGATATGATCATAATAGCTTCCGGCTTGGTAAATGCCCTCGTTTGATTTTTCCAGAGTCAGCGCCTTGCCGTCCTTATCGGTGAATCCCGCCTGATTGATATATTCGCCGAAGGCGTTTGCAAGCTCGTCCGAAATCGTTTTCAGTTCAGCCGAACGCTCTCCGCGAGTACAGCCCATCATCCATTCATATTCAGCGTTGGCGGTATCAAGATCGGTTATAGGACACCACGCCATAACGCCTGCCACTTCGTCGGACACGCCCTGCACCGCACCTATCGCTTTCAGGTACGGGTCATATAACGCGCTGTTGCACGAAGCGCCGAGGACAGCAGCCTGAGCTCCGCCTCCGCTCAGACCGAACACGAATATGCGGTCGGCGTCCCCTGCCAGAACATCATCGCTGTAACGGACGTAACGGACAGCCGCCTTGAGGTCGGTCACGCCGGATGGCGCGCCTTCATCAATACCGCGGCAACCCGGAAAGATATATACCATGCCCTGTGAGGTATATTCTTTTATTTTTTCAAAAAGCTCGCCCAAAGCCTCAACGGGTATGTCATCGGTCAACGCCTCCGCCGCGTAATAGCCGAGTGTTTCTACCGGCATAACAATCGGCGCGTCGGCAGGGGAATATCTGCCTGTTTTTGCGTCCTTCTTTACTTTACAGGTATAGGTGCCGTCGCCGTTATCGGTCGCGTCCATATACTCGGACGGAACAAATACGGAAAGCTTCTCGTATTTCTCGTCGGCAGGATCCTCGCAATAATCAATGCCGAGCTGATAATAGATTTTTTCATCCGGCAAATACCTCCACTTGCTTTGATCCGGCTTTTTTAAATCGGTTACAACGGCAACCGTTGTTTCGGTCTGAGCCTTTGTTTGGGACTGCGAGGTCACCGAACTGCCGTTTGTTCCGCATCCGGCAAAGGACGCTATTATTACTGCGCTCAACGCAAATGATAAAGCTTTTTTCATATGATCCATCTCCTGTGCGTTATAAAGGCTTTTAATGTCCTGCTTTATTAATATAATAAAACAGCTGCCCGACAAAATCAAGCAACTGTTTACATACTTATCCAACTAATACGAGAATAATTCAACCGGCGGTTTACAAAAGCGGCTTATCTCTGTCAAACACGCAAAATATCGGGTATGGATTTTGCTTGGCGATCTCATCGGCAAGACAAAGCATAGGTACTACATTGGTCTCTCCGCGGATCGTATACGCGCCGATCTCTCCGTCAACAGACGCGATCTTCATTGTGTTTGCCAGCTTATTATCACAGATGATCTTCATGCAGCGCTCCACCTCGTGTATTTCAAGCCCGGTCCCGCTGCTGATGAGGGATGCTGTTACGGGGATGTTTGACATGGTGAACATATAGCAAATGATTTTCAACAGCTTTTTATCTGCTAACAGCGCAAATACTTTTCTGAGTGCATCCGTATCCTCTAAAAAAGTTAATACACTTTTATCCTGTGGCTGCACCATTAAAAAATAGTGGCTGAAATCACTTGACATACGCGCCATCGCCATGCCGCTGTTGCGAACCAGCTTAGCAAAGTAATCGGGACTATGCTCTCTTTTTACGCTGGAATGCTTAGCAAAAGTGTCGGCAAAATCCGAAGCAAACGCCGGATCGCCCGTAAGTCCCAATATCGTTGACCAGCATAGATTAAAGGTATAACGGAACGCCTCTTCACTCGACATTTTGCTCAGCTTTTTTGTCATCATGAGTTGAACATCCTGTTCCTCTCTGCCGAAAAGCGAATCTATGTCCACATCAAGCGCGTCGGCGATCAAGGGTAAAACCTCCGCGTCGGGTGTGCCGCCGCGTTCCCACTTGGAAACAGCCTGTGTGGTGACGCCGATCTCACGACTTAGGGTTTCCTGAGTATATCCTTTTTGCAATCGGTATTTTTTGATTTGCTCACCGATGATTCCCATTATCGACCCTCCGTTGACCTTTATTATTTATATTATATCAAATACCATTTTGCTTGTCTATACAAATAACCTTTATATAATACAGATATCAAATAAAAAGCTCGAGTATTTCTCCGCGCATTCGGTTATGTACAAAACCGCGGCTTACCGTTTGCAAGCCGCGGTTAATACTAATTCCTGATAGAAAGTAGACTTATATTTTGCGAGGATATTTTTCGC
>CAMHCD010000114.1 GCA_946183545.1 uncultured Clostridia bacterium | reverse complement strand
CGGTGGAGAACACTACCGTTCAGCACTGCGAGGACTATACACCCGAAAATCCTCAGCTTAAGGTAGTTTTGATGGACTTCGGCGCAAAGCACAATATCGAGCGCGAGCTTGTCAAACGCGGCTGCGAGGTCACCGTGGTTCCGGCTCACACCTCTGCCGATGATATCATCGCAATGAAGCCCGACGGCGTTATGCTGTCCAACGGCCCCGGAGACCCGGAGAAGAACACCTCGGTCATCGCTCAGCTTGCTCTGCTCGGCGAAAGAATGGTCCCGATGTTCGGTATCTGCCTGGGACATCAGCTTCTGGCGCTTTCTCAGGGAGCAAAAACAACAAAGCTCCACTACGGACACAGAGGCGCAAATCAGCCCGTCAAGGAGCTCAAGACCGGCAAGATCTACATCACTTCACAGAACCACGGCTACGCGGTAGTGTCCGACACCCTGCCTGCAACCGCCGAGGCAAGCTTTGAAAACGGCAACGACGGCACCTGCGAGGGCGTAGATTACAACAACATGCCCGCCTTTTCCGTTCAGTTCCATCCCGAAGCATGCGGCGGACCTCAGGACACCGCGTTCCTGTTTGACCGCTTTATTGATATGATGAAAGACAATAAATAATTGTAAATTGAGAATTGAAAATTGAGAATTAAGGACTGATATTATGCCACTGAAAAAGGAACTCAAAAGAGTAATGGTAATCGGCTCCGGTCCCATTGTTATCGGACAGGCGGCTGAGTTTGACTACGCAGGTACCCAGGCGTGCCGCGCGCTTAAGGAGGAAGGACTGGAGGTTATTCTGGTCAACTCCAACCCCGCAACTATCATGACCGACAACGCGATGGCGGATAAAATATACATCGAGCCCTTAACGCTTGAAACCGTCAAACGCATAATCAAAAAGGAACGCCCCGACAGCCTGCTGTCCACCTTGGGCGGTCAGACCGGTCTGACCCTTTCCATGCAGCTTGCAAAGGAAGGCTTCCTCGATAAATACGGCGTTCAGCTCTTGGGCGCAAAGCCCGAGACCATCGACAAGGCTGAGGACCGCCAGATGTTCAAGGATACCATGATGAGCATCAACCAGCCCGTTATCCCCTCAACGGTAGTTAACGATGTTGAGTCAGCCGTTGCGTTTGCGGACGAGATCGGCTACCCCGTTATCATCCGTCCCGCATTTACACTGGGCGGTACCGGCGGCGGTATCGTAAACGACGAGGAGGAGCTGCGCGAGATCGCCTCCAACGGTCTGGAGCTTTCGCCGATCACTCAGGTATTGGTCGAAAAGTGTGTTTCCGGCTGGAAGGAGATCGAGTTTGAGGTAATGCGCGACAGCGACGGAAACGTTATAACCATCTGCTCCATGGAGAACATGGATCCCGTTGGTGTTCATACAGGCGACTCCATCGTTATTGCGCCTGCCGTAACGCTGGCTGACAAGGAATATCAAATGCTGCGTTCAGCCGCGCTGAGCATTGTATCCGCGTTAGAGGTAGAGGGCGGATGTAACTGTCAGTTCGCGCTCGATCCCGAAACCTTTGAGTACGCGGTTATCGAGGTAAACCCCCGTGTATCGCGTTCCTCCGCGCTCGCTTCCAAGGCTACAGGTTATCCTATCGCCAAGGTCGCGGCTAAGATCGCCATCGGCTACACCCTCGGCGAGATCAAGAACGCTGTTACCGGCACCACATACGCCTGCTTTGAGCCTGCCATCGACTACGTTGTAGTCAAGTTCCCCAAGTGGCCTTTCGATAAGTTCGTATACGCAAAGCGTGACTTAGGCACCCAGATGAAGGCTACGGGCGAGGTAATGGCTATCGCTCCCACCTTTGAACAGGCAATCATGAAGGCTGTTCGCGGTGCGGAGATATCACACGACACCCTCGACGATCAGTACTTCGGCGCAATGTCCAACGCCTCCGTTATCGACCGTCTGAGCACCTGCGACGACAGAAGGATATTCTGTGTGTACGAGGCGCTCAAGCGCGGCGTGACCGTTGAACAGATCCACGAGATCACCATGATCGACGAATGGTTCCTCGAAAAAATGAAAAACATCATCGCCGTGAGCGAGGCGCTCAAAAACGAGACGCTCACCGACGAGTTATACAAAAAAGCAAAGCTGACAGGCTTCCTCGACAAGACCATCGAGGCGTTCAGCAACCAGACCATCAAAAACAAGCTGTTCCCCGTATATAAGATGGTTGACACCTGCGCCGCGGAGTTTGAGGCGCAGACCCCGTACTTCTACTCCACATATGACAAGGAGAACGAGGCGGAGGAGTTTATCGCAAACAAAAAGAGCGACAAAAAGACGATCATCGTATTCGGCTCCGGTCCTATCCGTATCGGTCAGGGTATCGAGTTTGACTACGCTTCCGTTCACTGCGTATGGGCGCTAAAGCAGGCCGGCTACGACGTTGTTATCGTAAACAACAACCCCGAAACCGTTTCCACCGACTTTGACACAGCCGACAGACTGTACTTTGAGCCCCTTACCGCCGAGGACGTTATGGGCATCATCAAGACCGAAAATCCCTATGGTGTTGTTGTTGCCTTCGGCGGACAGACCGCTATCAAGCTGACCAAGTTCCTCAGCGAGAGCGGAGTAAACATCCTCGGAACCTCCTACGACGCCATCGACATGGCGGAGGACAGAGAGCGCTTTGACGAGCTGCTTGAAAAGTACCACATCAAGCGTCCGCGCGGCGTTACCGTTATGACCACCGAGGAAGCGCTTGACGTAGCCGAGACCATCGGCTATCCCGTGCTGCTGCGTCCCTCTTACGTACTGGGCGGTCAGAACATGATCATCGCCTTCAACGAGGAGGACGTCAAGGAGTACATGGCGATCATCCTGGCTCAGAACATTGAAAACCCCATCCTTATTGATAAATATCTGCAGGGTACCGAGATCGAGGTAGACGCTATCTGCGACGGCGACGACATCCTCATCCCCGGTATCATGGAGCACATCGAGCGTGCCGGCGTTCACTCCGGCGACTCCATCGCGGTTTATCCCGCGTGGAACCTCAGCGACGAGATGACTCAGATCATCGTTGAGAGCTCACGCAACCTCGCTATCGAGCTGCGCACAAAGGGTCTGGTCAACATCCAGTACCTTATCTATAACAACGAGCTGTACGTTATCGAGGTAAATCCCCGTTCCTCTCGTACCATCCCGTACATCAGCAAGGTGACCGGCGTTCCCATGGTAGACCTCGCCACCAGAGCTATGCTCGGCGAAAAGCTTAAGGACATGGGCTACGGCGTAGGTCTGTACCGCAAGAGCCCCTACATTGCCGTAAAGGTGCCCGTATTCAGCTTTGAAAAGCTCATCAACGTTGACAACCACCTCGGACCCGAGATGAAGTCCACCGGCGAGGTGCTCGGTATTGCAGGCTCCCTTGAGGAGGCTCTGTACAAGGGCTTGATCGCCGCGGGCTACAAGATGAAGAAGAAGGGCGGCGTGTTTATTACCGTCCGCGATTCCGACAAGGGCGAGATCGGCGAGATCGCCAAGAAGTACTATGACCTCGGCTTCAACATCTACGCTACCGAGGGCACTACCGCAGTGCTGAGCAAGTACGGCATCGACGCCGTCAGCGTTAAGAAGATCCACGAATCCAAGACCAACAACACCCTTACTCTTATTGAGTCCGGCAAGATCCAGTATGTTATCTCCACCTCGGCAAAGGGCAGGATCCCCTCGCGTGATTCCGTAAAGATCCGCCGCAAGACCGTAGAGCGTAACATCCCCTGCCTGACCTCGCTTGACACAGCAAACGCGCTTGCCGACTGCCTGCGTTCACGCTTCTCTCAGGGAAGCACGGAGCTTGTTGATATCAACAACATGCGCACCGCAAAGCAGAAGCTCAAATTTACCAAGATGCAGGGCATCGGCAACGACTATATCTACTTTAGCACCTTCGATCAGGAGATCAACAACCCCGAGGCTTTGGCTGTACGCCTCAGCGAGCAGCACTTCGGTATCGGCGGCGACGGCGTTATTTTGGTATGTCCGTCCAAGGTCGCCGACGCGCAGATGAAGATGTATAACCGCGACGGCTCCGAGGGCAAGATGTGCGGCAACGGCATCCGCTGCGTAGGTAAGTTCCTGTACGACCACGATATGCTCGACATCAGCAAAAAGGACGAGTTCACCATTGAGACCCTCAGCGGCATCAAGACGCTCAAAGCCTTTACAAGCGACGGCGTTGTTACCCGTCTGCGCGTGGATATGGGCAAGGCTATCTTAAATCCTGCCGACATCCCCGTCAAGCTTGACGGCGACAAGGTGGTTGACCGCACCGTCAAAATCGGCGAAAAGGAATATAACATCACCTGCGTATCCATGGGCAATCCGCATTGCGTTGTGTTTACGGACGGCGTAGACTATATGGATATCGAAAAGATCGGACCTCTGTTTGAAAATGATCCCTTGTTCCCGGAACGCGTCAACGTTGAGTTTGTCACCGTTCTGGACGACCGCACTATCAAGATGCGCGTATGGGAGCGCGGCTCCGGCGAGACCTGGGCTTGCGGCACCGGCGCATGCGCGGTCGCTGTAGCGGCATGTGAAAACGGCTTCTGCAAAAAGGGCGAGGACATCAAGGTCAAGCTCAGAGGCGGCGACCTGATCATCAACTACACCGACGAGACCGTATACATGACCGGCAACGCAGAAAAGGTATTTGAGGGCGAAGTAGAGATTTAAAGAATTGAAAACGGAAAATTGAAAATTGAAAATTTGTTTTCTGTTATCCGTTTGATCACTGGTAAAATCGGGAGCCCGCTTGGGCTCCCTTTGCTTTTTAAAAATTGGGTTATAAGGAATGAGTACACATGAAAATCAACAAGAATTTTGACAATTTAGTGCCGAACTATTTGTTTGCGGACGTTGCCAAAAAGACCGCGGACTATGCCGCCGCAAATCCGGACAAAAAGATCATCCGTTTGGGCATAGGCGACGTTACCCTGCCGCTGGCTCCCGTCGTGGTAGAGGCGATGAAGCGCGGGGCGGAGAACTTGGCGCACAAGGAGAGCTTTAAGGGTTATCCCGACTACGAGGGCTACGCGTTTGTGCGTGAGGCTATCTCCGGCTACTACAAGAGCTTTGGCGTGACCGTTTCGGCTGACGAGATCTTTGTGTCCGACGGCGCAAAATCCGACTGCGGCAACATCGGCGACATCTTTGCGCAGGACAACACCGTGCTGGTGACCGACCCCGTCTATCCCGTCTATGTGGACGCGAACATCATGGCAGGCAGAAAAATAGTCTACGCCGCCTCCAACCGCGGCAACGGCTTTGCCGCCATGCCGGACGACAGCGTAAAGGTGGATATCATCTACCTTTGCTCGCCCAACAACCCCACCGGCGCTGCGTATACCGCTGAGCAGCTAAAGGCGTGGGTGGACTACGCGCTCAAAAACGACGCTATCATCCTCTACGACAGCGCGTATGAGGCGTTCATCACCGAGGACTTGCCGCGCTCCATCTTTGCCATAGAGGGCGCAAGACAGTGCGCTATCGAGATGTGCTCGCTGTCAAAGACCGCAGGATTTACCGGCACGCGCTGCGGCTATACCGTCATCCCCAAGGAGCTTGCGCGCGACGGTCACAGCATTTACGACACATGGTACCGCCGTCAGGCTACCAAGTTCAACGGCGTTTCGTGGCCTGTGCAGTGCGCCGCCGCTGCTGTGTTCAGTGAGGAAGGACAGCGCCAAATCAAGGAGAATATCGCCTACTATCAGGAGAACGCGCGTATTATCGCCTCAGCGCTCGACGAGCTCGGCATCTACTACACGGGCGGCAAAAACTCGCCGTATATCTGGCTGCAATGCCCCAACGGTATGGGCAGCTGGGAGTTCTTTGACTTCCTGCTCGAAAACGCCAATGTAGTCGGCACCCCCGGCGAGGGCTTCGGCGAAAACGGCAAGGGCTTCTTCCGCCTGACCTCCTTCGGCGACCGCGAAAACACGATCGAAGCAGTTGAGCGCATAAAAGCACTGTTAAAGTAATTTTGTATATAATCAAGAAGGTCTGACAAGCAACTGCCTGTCAGACCTCTTTGCGTTTTGATATTAAGTAAAATACTTCTCATACTGCGTCCGGCCGGAGGCGTAGCGGCTCAAAATACCTGCGTCCGCGCCGTTTACTTTGCCGTCGTTGTTTATGTCGGCGGCGGTCATGTTAATGATTTTATCCCCGTAGCTCTGCCAGCTTGAAGCGTAGCGGCTCAAAATACCGGCGTCCGCTCCGTTGACAATGCCGTCGCGGTTGACGTCGCCTGTCTTGATGGTGGAGTCGTTTT
>CAMHCD010000113.1 GCA_946183545.1 uncultured Clostridia bacterium | reverse complement strand
AGTATCCGATAAGAAAGAGTTAAAGGGTACATATCTTGACAATTACAAGAACATCTTCGATCTGTACATAACCGACTCCACCTGCAAGCCCACCGAGCTGGCTTCCAAGACCGGTGAGAACGCAGAGACCGAGTTCAAGGACGGCAAGGCTGTATTCTTCCAGAACGGTACATGGGAATATGACGCTCTGTCCAAGAGCCTGAAGGACGACGAAATGGGTATGCTTCCCATCTACATCGGCGCAGGCGACGAAGCTAACCAGGGTCTGTGCACAGGTACAGAGAACTACTGGTGCATCAACACCGAAGCAAGCGACGACGACAAGGCTGCTACCGAAGAGTTCATCAACTGGTGTGTAACCAGCGAGACCGGTACAAAGGCTATGGCTGAAGAAATGAACTTCACCATCCCCTTCAAGAACGCTAAGGAATCCAAGAACGCTCTGGTTAAAGCTGACACCGCTATGACCGAAGCAGGCAAAAAGCCCGTTTCCTGGAACTTCACCACCATGCCCAGCGAAGAGTGGAAAGATGGCGTTGGCGCTGCTCTTACTCAGTATGCTGCAGGCACCGGCAAATGGGATGCTGTTGTAAAAGCATTTGTTGACAACTGGAAAACCGAGAAGGCAAAGGCTGCTGAATAAGCTTCCCATTCAGTTGTTACGATACTCTATTATAGTATCAACGGTTTGCAAATAAGCTAACACACGGGGGAGCTTTGTCGCTCCCCTGTTCTGTCTTTCAGAAAGGTGTAACGTATGTTTAGAAAACCAAAAAGAAAACTTTATGCCTTGATCTTTGTTGTACCTACGTTTGCGGCTTTCGTCATCGGCTTTATTTATCCGTTTATCAGAGGCATCTATCTGTCGTTTTTCCGCTTTCAGATAGTAAGCAAAACCACCTTTGTCGGTGTACAAAACTACGTAAAGGCGTTTCAGGATGAAAGCTTTTTGCACTCATTCTGGTTTACGGTAGCGTTCGTTGTGGTCAGTCTGATCCTGATCAACCTGATAGCGTTCTTTGTTGCCTACGCACTGACCATCGGCATACGCGGCTCAAATCTGTTTAGAACCGTATTCTTTATGCCCAACCTCGTAGGCGGAATCATTCTGGGCTATATTTGGCACCAGATTTTTGACGGCATTTTAAGAAATATGGACATGCCCTCGCTCGTTACCAACACTGACATGGGCTTTTGGGGACTGATTATCCTGATGTGCTGGCAGCAGGCAGGATATATGATGATCATTTACATCGCAGGCTTCCAAAACGTCCCGTCGGATCTATATGAAGCCTCAAAGATCGACGGCGCAACAAAGGGGCAAATGCTGGTTCGCGTTACTATTCCGATGATGATGCCCTCCATCACCATTTGCTCATTCCTTACGCTCACAAACTCCTTCAAGCTGTTTGACCAGAACCTGGCTCTCACCGGCGGCGCACCGCTGACGGACGGCATCTGGACGACACGAATGATGGCGCTCAACATCTACAAGACCTTCTACGGCGAAGGCAGAAGCGCCAAGGGCATAGGTCAGGCGGAAGGCGTTATCTTCTTCCTGATAGTAGTTGTGATCTCACTGATACAGCTCTACCTCACCAGAAGAAAAGAGGTGCAGGCGTAATGGCAAAGGTCAATGCAAAACAAAAAGAACCAAAGGGTGT
The DNA here is from genome assembly GCA_946183545.1 of uncultured Clostridia bacterium. Taxonomy (GTDB): domain Bacteria; phylum Bacillota; class Clostridia; order Oscillospirales; family Acutalibacteraceae; genus Ruminococcoides. The sequence goes on along the minus strand of CAMHCD010000113.1, from coordinate 4,679 downwards.
AAAAAAACAGACCTTCGGCATGAAGCTGCTCACGGTTATTTTTACCGTAGTTTCAATATTCTATGTAATGCCTATCATTATTGTGCTGTATAACTCATTTAAATTCAACGAGGATATCAGCCGCAATCTGTTTGCATTCCCTACAGCGGAAAGCTTTAACGGATTTGCAAACTACATTAAGGGCATGACCTTTGGTAACTATCCGTTTTGGGAAGCGGCTATTTGGAGCTTGTTCATCACCATCGGCGGCGTGGCGTTGATTTTACTGTGCACCTCCATGTGCGCATGGTATTTGCAGCGCTCCAACACCATCATTTGCAAAATCATTTACTTTTTCTGCATTTTCTCGATGGTAGTTCCCTTCCAGATGGTAATGTTCACCCTGTCCGACACTGCCAACAAGCTTAAGCTGATCACCCCTTGGGGCATATTGCTGATCTACCTCGGCTTCGGCGCAGGTCTTGCGGTGTTTATGTTCTCGGGCTTTGTAAAATCTATTCCGATAGAAATTGAGGAAGCCGCCGACGTTGACGGCGCAGGTCCGCTGAAAGTTTTCTTCGGTGTTGTGCTCCCAATCATGAAGCCCACTATAATCTCTGTTGCTATCCTGGAAACGATGTGGATTTGGAACGACTACCTCCTGCCTTATCTGATTTTGGACGGAGAGTACAGAACCATCCCCATTCACATGCAGTTCTTAAACGGAAGCTACGGTCAAACCGATAACGGCGCTATCATGGCGTTGGTGGTACTAAGTATCATCCCGATCGTCGCGTTCTATTTTGCCTGCCAGAAATACATCATCGAAGGTGTCGTTTCCGGCGCGGTAAAGGGATAAGATCAGGAAGATACGATCTCTGCATCAATATCGATCATTACTTATATTTCGTAAAAAGGCAAGCAGAAACTGACCATCTGCTTGCCTTTCTTTATTGTGTATTATTCTTTTATCGCAAAAAGCCATTGATGATCTGTTCCTCGGCTTCGGCTTCGGTCAGACCTAATGTCATAAGCTTGATCAGCTGATCGCCGGCTATCTTGCCGATCGCCGCTTCGTGAACCAGCATTGCGTCAACATCGTTTGCCTCCAGTGACGGAATGGCAAGGATCTTGCCCTCGTCCATAATAATGGAATCACACTCGGTATGGCCGCTGCACGGAGCGTTTCCGGTAATGCGCGCGTTAAAGGTCTGACGGGAAACGTCACGGGCTACGGAACGAGATACTACGTCCGCGGTGGAATTTTCACCATTAAGGCTTACTTGATAATCACTTGTGGCAAACTGCTCCCCATGGGTCATCAGGCGTTCCTTTACTACCAGTCTTGCGTCTGCCTTAAGCTCGGCGATCGTCTTACGCTCGGTAGAATCTACACCCTTGATCTGCTCCATTTCCATCTCCATGGAGCTTCCCTCTTCCATATATACCTCGGTAACGGGGTTAAGGATCCTTTTGCCCTCGCCGCTGCCGCTGCCGTAATGCTTCTCAACATATTTGATTTTGGCGTTTTTCCCAACATAAAAGCGGTGAATACCGTCATGCTGCGCGTCATGCGTGCCGCAATTATCAATACCACAGCCGGCAACGATAACAACGTCGCAGTTGTCACCGATGAAAAAATCGTTATAGACCGTTTCCTTGATACCGCTCTCGCTGACCACTACGGGGATATGCACGCTCTCGTTTTTGGTGTTGGGCTTGATGAAGATGTCGATGCCGGGCATTCCCTCCTTGCTGACAATGTTGATGTTGTCGGTGGTGTTCCTGCCGGCAAGCTCACTGTTGACGCGGAAGTTATACGCGCCTGCGGGGACGTCGGTAAGGTTGGCGATCTCAGCCATCAATTGCTGCTGTACAGCGTTTAAGTCAAGCATCTTGTCCCCTCCTTACTTCAATCTGTCGCACGCGTCTACCGCGGCGGTGGTACCGATAAGCTCAGGCAGAATATCCTGCGCCGAGCCTGTCTTTTGGATCTGTCCGTTTGAAATCAAAACGATTTCGTCAGCTATATTTAAAATGCGCTCCTGATGGGAAATTATAACGATGGAGCTGTCCTTGATTTCGCGCCGCATGTTTTCAAAAATACGGATAAGGTTTTGGAAGCTCCAAAGGTCGATCCCTGCCTCGGGCTCGTCGAATACGCTCAGCTTGGTTTTACGTGCCAACAGAGTAGCGATCTCTATTCGCTTAAGCTCGCCGCCGGAGAGTGACGAATTGATCTCACGGTCAATATAATCACGAGCGCAAAGTCCTACCTCGGAAAGATAATCGCACGCGTCTGAAATACTGAGTTCTTTTCCTGATGCAAGCCTAAGTAAATCATGGACTCGAATACCCTTAAAGCGCACAGGCTGCTGCAAAGCAAAGCTGATGCCGAGCTTTGCGCGGTCGGTAAGACTCATGTCGGTTACATCTTGTCCGTCAAACAAAATCCGTCCTGACGAGGGCTTTTCAATACCCATTATTATCCGGGCAAGCGTGGACTTTCCGCTGCCGTTCGGTCCCGTGATAACGACGAACTTGCCGTTTTCTATAGTTAGGCTGAGATCGTTGATTATAGTCTTTTGATCATTTCCCTCGCCCACATTGAAGGTTATATGCTGTAATTCTAACATACCTGTTCTCCTATGCCTTGAATATATCTTTATTATTATAAATCAATTCAGCTAAAAATGCAACATTATTCTTTACAATTTCTTCCTTCGCTCCTATAATATAGAATGAGGTGATAAAATGTTTAGACCTATGAGACGATTCAAGCAACAACTGACGGACGAAGAATGCATCTCTATCCTGAAAAACGAGCCTCGCGGCGTTTTGGCTGTACTCGGCGACGACGGATATCCATACACGATACCGCTGGATTTTGTGTACGAGGACGGTATTATATACTTCCACTGCGCCCGCGAAGGACACAAGTTAGACGCGGTTCAGAAATACGAGAAAGCAAGCTTTTGTGTGCTCGACAAGGGAGTAAAAAGCGAGACGGATTGGTCATATTATTTCAACAGCGTTGTTTGCTTTGGAAGAGTTAAAATTCTTTCAGAGAAAAATGAAGTGCTTCGAACATTAAAGCTGCTCGGCATGAAGTATTACCCGTCCGAACAAGAGGCAGATGCAGAAGTCACAAAATTTGCCGACAAAGTATGTATGCTTGCCCTCACCATAGAACACATGACGGGAAAGTATGTGCATGAAAAATAATTGATATTGTTCTTGATTCGATCGCTATTATATGATATACTGGGAACAAATGCAAAACTATATTCAAAGGAGCAAAAATATGAAAAATACTTTTAAGCAAACTATTGCGATCGTTGTAGCGCTGGCGTTGACGATTTGCGGCGTTGTTGTTTTGGCAACAAACGCATCCGCTGCGTCCGGCTCAGAGCCCGTAGGCTATACGATCAACCACACGGAACATGACTTTAATCATTACACCACAATCCCTTCTGATCCGGATGTTACATATCCGTCAGATGATTATCCTACTATTATCCCCTTCTACGACCGCTATATTACTGCCAGCATCGCTTTTAAAAACGGTGAGCTTTCAAACGATAATTTCACAAGGGACAGCAATCAGCGTTACAGAATGTACCTGACACTCAAAAGCGTCACTCCCGGCAGCTATGAGTTCGTTATTCCTTACAACACCTTTGACGGCGGCTGGTATGTTGAAGGCATCAAAACAGACGGAAACGGCGACTTCGAGACAACCGGCGGCAACTGGTTCGCATTCCGCGTCGATATGACCTGCGACGTTACCGTTGAGTGGGATGTATACGACGGCTATGTCGGTGTTGACGGCTACAGCGCATATATCCTTAACAGCACTACTCCCTTTGAGGGGGTTGACGAATCCGGCACTTCCTCTACCTCTGAGGAAATCATCACAAATCCTCCCACGGAACCGACAGAGTATGATCCGCATGGCGACTATGAGATCCTTGACATCTATGATAATTTTTCGCAAGCAAGCATCAGCTTTAAAAACAATAAGGTTCGCTGCGTAGTTTTGGAAGAGGATGAAAACAACGACGATATTATTTGTTCCCAAGAGGTCAGCATTCCCGCTTCCAATGAGCCTTACTACTTTGTTATCAACTATAAGCTTATCCACGCAAGCGGTATTTATTATTTTACCAAAACCGACGGCAATAAGCTTTATCAAAATGAAGGCGGCACATGGTTTTCCTTCTATAAAACACAAGGCGGCAACGTAACCTTTACGTGGCACAGGGATGACCCCGACCGCGTAGATATCACAGGCGACGGCGTTATCCCCATGAAGAGTCAAATTCCCTACAGCGGCACGATCGAAGATAGCTTCACCGAGCCATATACATATCCTGTCGTCACCTATCCGGAATCTGTTCCCAACGTTTCATCTGAGGTCATTGCTACAACTACTCCCTCTGCAACCTATGAAAAAGGTGATGTTAATATGGACGGCAAGGTCAATATCAATGATGTTACAATGATACAGCGTTTTCTTGTCAAGAGTGTCACGCTTAACGACAATCAGCAAAAGCTGGCTGATGTTTCGGGAGACGGTATCGTATCCATAAAAGACGGAACCTTGATTCAAAAAAAGATCGCAAAGATGAATGTATAACGAAGAAATCCACCGGCAGTTATGTCGGTGGATTGTTTTTTATATTGTATATTTAATTGAC
>CAMHCD010000112.1 GCA_946183545.1 uncultured Clostridia bacterium | reverse complement strand
GCAGCAAAAGCAGGCAGAGAATATCATGACACTGTTTGCGCGGCATGCGGCGGTCCTGCAAGGATCCCCTTTAAGCCTATGGAGGGCAAGAGCTACTACTGCAGCGAGTGCTTCGCCAAGATGAAAGAGGAAGAAGCAGCCGCTGAATAATTTAATAGATTATTTAGGTATTGGCAAAACGGTGAACTTCGGTTCGCCGTTTTTTATTTTTTCTCGCGCCTTTTGATAGAATGCATTTAGCAAAGCGTTTTGCTAACGGCGTTTTTTATGCGCGCCTTTGGAAAGAATGCATATTGCAAAGCGTCTTGCTAACGGCGCATCGGAACTTAGTAAGAGAGGTCAATGGTGCTATTATTCTCTTATAGAAAATTGATATTTTTTTAAAGCCTTTTACTAACGGCGCGTTTTTTATCTGCGCCTTTTTTATCTGCGCCTTAGGATAGAATTTATTTTGCAAAGCGTTTTGCTAACGGCGCTTCGGAACTTAGCAAGTGAGATTGTCGTTGCTAATTCTCGACTTGACAGGAAGTAAACTGCCACAGTAGGGGAGATATTGACCGCGCTCGAAATGACAGCTATTATATCAAACAAGACGATTATTCTCATATAGAAAAATAAAAACAATTGTCAAGTTATTATTCGTTTATAGAAAAATAATGTTATTACTAAGTTATTATTCGTTTTTAGAAAAATAAGGTTATTACTAAGCTATTATTTGTTTATAGAAAAATAAAGTTATCACTAAGCTATTATTCGTTTATAGAAAAATAAAACTTAAGACCCGCCGTTGAAGATGGTTTCCGTTCAAACAAACATTTCAAAAGGCGGAGAATGTGACCACTGTCACGCAAGGTCAAAAAAAGTCAAATTTTTCTGATTTTTTAGGAAACGGGAGTATTTGAGCGTATTTAAGAGCATACGTGAGAAACTCCCGTTCTTTTTGACTTTCACTTACTTTGACTTTGACTTTCTTTGACCTTATAATATAGTCAAGGAAACAGGAAAGAGGGTATAAACATGAGAATGAGCGATTTAGTTGCACAATACATCACGGAGATGCTCGACCGGCAGGACGGCAGCGCCGAGATCCAGCGCAACGAGCTGGCAGGCACCTTAGGCTGCGTACCCAGCCAAATCAATTATGTCATAACCTCGCGCTTTACGCCCGAGCAAGGATATATCGTAGAAAGCCGTCGGGGCGGCGGCGGATACATCCGCATAAGCCGCGTTAAGATGGACGGCGGCACAGCGTTGATGCACATCGTCAACTCTGTGGGCGACAGTCTGGACAAGGCGACAGCCGAGGTCATGATAAACAATATGCTGCACCGACAGCTTTTAAGCTTAGAGGCAGCAAAAATCATTGCGGCGGCGCTCTCGGACAGAACCCTCCGCCGTGTTGAGCAGGAAAAACGCGATTCGGTGAGAGCAGATCTGTTAAAAAACATGCTGATCACCATCATAAGTTAGGAGGTATATGATTTATGAAATGTCAAAAATGCGGCGCAAATAACGCCAATACCCACGTAAAGACCGTAATCAACGGCGAGTTTAGGGAATATGATCTGTGCAGCGACTGCGCGCACAAGATGGGCTACACAAATATCTTTGCGGATATGGACAACGAGTTTTCGGGCTTGATAGGCAGCTTTTTCGGCAACGTTCTTCCGGCAAGAACTCAGGCTACCCGATGTGAATTCTGCGGCAGCTCCTACCCCGAGATCGCAAAAACCGGAATGGTCGGCTGCGCACACTGCTACGACCTGTTTGCCGACCGGCTGTACCCGTCGATCCGTCGAATGCACGGCAACACCACCCAACGCGGCAAAAACAGCCCGACAGCAAAAGCGGAACGCGCCAAGGACACCAAACAGCCGGAAACAAAAGAGGATAAGCTCAGTCAGCTCAAGCAGCAGCTTGATCAGGCAATCAAGGAACAAAACTTTGAGCACGCCGCCGAGCTGCGCGATCAGATAAAGGAAATGGAGGCGCAGTCATGAGTAACACAGTAATCTCAACCCGCGTGCGTTTAGCGCGTAATCTAAAGGATTATCCCTTCCCCTGCAAGTTAGGCGAGCAGGGAAGAGAACAGATAATCAACAGCGTACGCAAGGCGATAACCGAAAGCCACAGCGCTATCGCAGATGACTTTGATTTTATCCGCATGAGCGAGCTTGACCCGCGTCAAAGCGTGTCATTGGTGGAAAAACGCCTTTGCAGCCCCGAGTTTATCAGCGAAACGCAGGGCAGAGCGCTTCTGCTCAGCAAGGACGAGAGCCTGAGCATAATGATCAACGAGGAGGATCACATCCGCCTGCAGGTCATCAAAAGAGGTCTGGCGCTCGACGAGGCATACGACACCGCCGATAAGCTCGACACCCTGCTGGACGAAAACCTCAGCTTTGCCTACGACGAAAAGCTCGGTTATCTTACCCAGTGTCCCACCAATTTGGGCACAGGCATGCGCGCTTCGGTCATGCTGCACCTTCCGGCGCTCGAAAAAAGCCGCGCCATCAGCCGCATCGCCGGCAACCTCAGCAAGTTGGGACTGACGATCCGCGGAGCGCACGGCGAAGGCACCGAGCCTCAGGGAGCTTTGTATCAGCTCTCAAATCAGGTCACGCTTGGCATTTCCGAAAAAGCGGCGGTAGAGAACCTAAAGAACATCACCCTGCAGCTTGTTGCTCAGGAGGAGCAGGCGCGTGAGCGTTTGTGCGGCAGCATTGAAGTTCAGGACACGATCAGCCGCAGCTTGGGTATTTTGCGATACGCCAAGGTCATGGAGCACGAGGAAGCGTTAAAGCTGCTATCAAACGTGCGATTGGGCGTTGAGTCCGGTCAAATAACGGACATCACCTGTGAGCAGATAGACAGCCTGATGACCGCCGTAGAGCCTGCGACCCTGTCGGTCACACTCCAAAAAAACCTGAGTCCTCATGAGCGCGACATAGAACGCGCAAAGCTAATACAAAACAAATTGAAAATTTCGCAACAGTGATACAGTCGGGAGACAAACGAATATAACATATTAACCTGCCTGCCCGACCTCAATTATTCACTATTCATCATTCAATATTCTTTATTCACTTATTAAGGGGGTCATACGATGTTTCAATTTCAGGGATTTACACAAAAAGCAAACAAGGCGCTCAATCTGGCTTTAGAGTCGGCACAGAACATGGGGCATACCTACGTCGGCACCGAGCACATCCTGTTGGGACTGGTCAACGAGGGCAGCGGTGTTGCGGCTCAGGCGTTAAAATCCTGCGGCGTTACCGCTCAGGCGCTTGAAGAACGCATACGCGGCGTTGACGGCGTAGGCGCTCCCACCGAATTAAGCCCCAACGATTTTACACCGCGCACAAAGCGCGTCGCTCAGTCCGCTGTGATGATATCCTCGCGTATGGGCGCAAGCTATGTTGGCACCGAGCATCTTCTGCTCGCCGTTATCTCCGACACCGACAGCTACGCGGTCAGCATCCTCAGCGAGTTGGGCGTAAGCCGCGAGCGTCTGGCACAGGCTATCGGCAGCGGAATGCAGCAGGGCGCACAGCAGGAAGCCGCGGGCGGCTTTGCTCCTCAGAATGCAGAGGGCGAAGGCGGCTCCGCGCTTGAAAAGTTCGGCAGAGATTTGACCAAGGCGGCAAAGAGCGGCGAGATCGACCCGGTCATCGGCAGGGAAAAGGAGATCGAGCGCGTTATCCAGATCCTTTCGCGCCGTACCAAAAACAACCCCGTGCTCATCGGCGAGCCCGGCGTTGGTAAAACCGCCGTTGCCGAGGGCTTGGCGCTTGAAATCAGTAAGGGCAACGTGCCGGAGATATTGCGCGACAAGCGCGTGGTTACGCTCGACCTCACCGGAATGGTGGCAGGCGCAAAATACCGCGGCGACTTTGAGGAGCGCATCAAGTCTGCCATAGACGAGGTCAAGAACGATAAAAACACAATCCTCTTTATCGACGAGCTCCACACCATCATCGGCGCAGGCGCGGCAGAGGGCAGCGCGGACGCGGCGAATATTCTAAAGCCTTCGCTGGCTCGCGGAGACTTTCAGGTCATCGGCGCTACCACCCTCAACGAGTACAGAAAATACATCGAAAAGGACGCGGCGCTTGAACGCAGGTTCCAGCCCGTTAAGGTCGGCGAGCCCACCAACGAGCAGGCGATTTTGATCTTAAAGGGTCTGCGCGACCGCTACGAAGCTCACCATAAGGTTAAGATCACCGACGAAGCCATTGAAGCGGCGGTAAACCTCAGCTCGCGCTACATTGCCGACCGTTATCTGCCCGACAAGGCTATCGACCTGATCGACGAAGGTGCGTCAAAGGTCCGCCTTGCCTCCATGACCTCTCCCGACAACATCAAGGAGTTAGAGGAGACCATAAAGGGCTTTGAGCAGGAAAAGGCAAGCGCCGTAAACGAGCAGGACTTTGAACGCGCAGCCAAGCTCCGCGACGAGCAAAAGGCGGTTCAGGAGCGTTTGGACGAAGCCAAAAAGCAGTGGCAGGAAAGCCAAAAGGACAGCTGCGGCGAGGTGACCGCTCAGACCATTGCAAAGATAGTGTCCGACTGGACGGGCGTTCCCGTGGTTCAGCTCACCAAGGAGGAGAGCGAAAGACTGCTCAACATGGAGCAGGTGCTGCATGAGCGCGTAGTCGGTCAGGATGAGGCTGTGTCCGCTGTGGCAAGAGCTATCCGCCGCGGCAGGGTAGGGCTAAAGGATCCAAAGCGTCCCGTAGGCTCGTTCATCTTTTTGGGACCCACCGGCGTTGGTAAAACCGAGCTGTGCAAGGCGCTGGCTCAGGCTATGTTCGGCGACGAAAACGCCATGCTCCGTCTCGATATGTCCGAGTACATGGAGAAGCATACGGTGTCTAAGCTCATCGGCTCACCGCCCGGATACGTCGGCTTTGACGAGGGCGGTCAGCTCACCGAAAAGGTGCGCCGCAAGCCATACTCGGTGGTGCTCTTTGACGAAATTGAAAAGGCGCATCCCGATGTGTTCAACATGCTGCTCCAGATCCTGGAGGACGGCAGGCTCACCGATTCTCAGGGCAGGACAGTCGATTTTAAAAACACCGTCATCATCATGACCTCCAACGTAGGCGCAAGGCTGATCACCGAAAAACATAAGGCGCTCGGCTTTAAGCCCGAGGAGGACGGCGCGGCAAAAACCGACACCCGCGAGCTGGTCATGGGCGAGCTCAAAAAGCTGTTCCGTCCCGAGTTCCTCAACCGTGTTGACGACATCATCATGTTCAACAAGCTCACACAGGACGAGATCAAGCAGATCGCCGGCAAGATGCTCGAAACCCTCAAGGGTCGGTTGGCGGCAATGAATATCGCCATCAACTTTACCGACGCGGCTATCACCGCTATAGCCGACAAGGGCTTTGACGACGACTACGGCGCAAGACCGCTCCGCCGTGCTATCCAAACCGAGATAGAGGATACGCTCAGCGAGCAGATGCTCGACGGTACAGTCAAGGAGAATTCCTCCGTGACCTGCGATTACAGGGACGGCAAGTTCGTGTTTGAATAATAGGTTTAACAATAGCAAAAGCTGCTCTTAACGGGGCAGCTTTTTGTTATATAAAAAGCAAAACGGTTGTAAACTTGCTCGTTTTGTGCTATACTGATTTCATGGATAAAAGGATGTGATATGATGAAAACAAAAAAACGGATGCTTGCGCTTGTTGCGGCGCTGGTGTTGATGATCGCGGGTGCGTTGACCTATGTTGCCGTGGAGGGCAATACTTATACCGAGTGCCTGTTTTGGCACCTGAATGAGTATATTACCGAAAAGGACGTCAGTGTAACGGTGGCGGATGAAAGCATAGTAAAGCCGGAGCGCGTGTATTTTGACAGTGAACATCATATCTGTATAGATCTTACCTCTGTCGATCCGGGTGACACTACGATGGACGTCTATGAAGTAGGCGCAAAGTTGACTACGATCCCGCTGCATGTGACCGACACGGGTATCATAATACAGCAGAAGGATCTGACCTTTGACGGCTCATTTTTGTTGCAGATCGTGATCATCGCGTGTACAGGACTGATCTTTGCCGTGATGACGTTCTCGTTCTTTGAGTGCTTTGCAAAGGCGAGGTTTTCCTATTCTATGGTGGCTTACGGCGGCTTGGCACTGTTTTGCGCGTATTTAATGACGATCACCATATACAATATGCAGTGGATGAACACCTTCCGGCGGTTCTTGGAGGATTTCCTGACCTCGGGCTACTATTTTACTGTGTATACCTCGGTGTTTATGATCGCCTTTTGCCTGTGCTTTGCGGTCAGCAATATATGGCTGCTGCGGCATGAGGGCTTTCGCTGGCAGAATATGCTCGGCATCGTTTTGGCGGTGATGTGGACAGGCTGGTGC
>CAMHCD010000111.1 GCA_946183545.1 uncultured Clostridia bacterium | reverse complement strand
TGCGTGCTTTGACAAGGACGAGGCTAAGGTCGGTACACAGCTTGGCAAAATAACTGTCCGCAACGAAAGCGAACTTGAGATCTTTTGCAGCAAGCTTAAAATCGACGCGGCGATACTGTGTATCCCTAAGTCGAGCGTTGAGCATGTACTCAACCGGCTTTATAACATGGGCGTAAAGTGCTACTGGAATTTCAGTCACTACGATATCACCGCCAAATACAAGGACGCGATCGTGGAAAATGTTCACCTCAGCGACAGCCTGATGACCCTTTGCTACCGTATGCACAACGATTAACCAATAATATTAAACTCCGTCAGACCATAGTGATTTGACGGAGTTTTTTAAATGAAAATTATTCTATTATAGAATTATAGGCGACGTGTGCCGCTTCGATATCCTGATTACAGCTTAGTATATAAAACCTTACGGGAGACTGCAGCAGGTGTTCAAAGTTTTGCAGCATCGCCTGCGCGGTTTTTGCTCCGACCATATGGGCGGTCTGGAAGTAAAGGTTTTGGATTATCTCCTTGGACGAAGCCGGACGTATGGCGTTTTCCTCCGCACGCTCAATAAAGACAATAGCTTTCAGCGGCGCTGATTCGTTAAGTGCTATGCCGCTGCCGCCGTCAAACGGCGTACCGTATGCAATGACCTCGTTATCGTAAAGCCGGACAACGGGCTTGTCGTCGTTAAAGATATGAACTTTGTCGCCAAACGCACGCAGCCACAGCCGAGTATGGGTGCTCTTCCCCACGCCCGACGCAGCCGAGAACAGATAGGCTCCTCCGTTACAGATGATACCCGAGGAATGAACAAGCATACCGCCGCTGCGTATAATGGAACGGTTAAAGGTAGAGGAATATAAAAAGTTTTCCGTTTTTGCCAAATCGGGCTGCGCCATACGAGCGTCGGTTTTTTTCAGATTATCGTCTGTTACAAAAAGCTCGATATCAGTTTGACGGTCGCCGTTATAAACAAACGGCTCCGATAGCTGCCGCAGATTAGCGTAACGTGGAGTGTATTCGGTTATAAAATCCGCAATCTTATATCGCATAATAACACACTGATCCTTAAAAGATAAGGGTTGACCTCCGTTTGGAAGTCAGCCCTTGATTTGTTGTTAGGTTATGCAAGCTGGAAGTCCTTGATGTAGCTTTCGATGCATTTTTTGATAACATCCTTTGCCTTTTTTGCACCATAGACCTCGGTAACGCTGGTTTCCTTACCGTTTTCAAGAGATTTGTATACCTGGAAAAAGTGACGGATCTCCTCAAACACATGCTTGGGAAGGTCTTTGATATCGCTGTAGGTATTGTAGTTAGGGTCGTTGATAGGAACAGCAATGATTTTTTCATCGGAACTGTTGTTGTCGATCATGTTAAGAACACCGATGGGCTTGCACTCAACCAGCGTCATAGGCAGGATAGTTTCGCTGCACAGCACCAAAACGTCCAGCGGGTCGCCGTCGTCGGCATATGTACGCGGAATAAAACCGTAGTTTGCGGGATAATGAGTGGAGGTGAACAGTACGCGGTCGAGCTTAAGCATACCGGTTTGTTTATCAAGCTCATACTTGTTTTTATCGCCCTTGGAAATCTCGATAACTGCATAAAAATCCTCTGCGGTTATGCGCTTTGGCGATATATCATGCCATATATTCATATTTACTCTCCTATCAATAATTGTTTATTGTATGTTACTTTTATTATAGATTTTACAGCGATTATTGTCAAGCGTTTGAGCCGTAATCTTTATGACAATTCGGTTACCTGTGCAACAGCCTCCGAATCAGCCTCGGTAATAACGGCGTCCGCGTCCTGCGGCAAGAGCGTCAGCGATTCCTCCTGTTCCTGATTGCGGCGCTTTTTCTTTTTCTTTGGCTTTTTCGGCTTGCTGCACATTCCGAGGATGATTCCCAAAAACGCCAAAAACGCACCCGGAGCAGAAAACAAAATCGACCATTCCGGCTTTTCCTGCAAATACGCGACGATCAAAGCGATCACGAGCAGCGGTACGGACGTAAGCGACAGGATAAATGCGATTTTATAGAGAAAGTTCATTTTCTTTTTTTTCTTTTTAGCCATGGTATACCTCACAATTGGTCGGCGATATTTGCAAAATCCTGAAGTGAAAGCTGTTCGGCGCGCGCGTTTGACGGAACGTTTGCCGCTTCAAGTATAGTCAGAACACGATCCTTGCCGACTGACAAACCGGAGCTGAGAGAATTTGCTATCACCTTTCGCCGCTGTGAAAACGCCGCCTTTACAACGGCAAAGAATTTTTCCGTATCGGTCTGAACGGGAGGCTGATCTAAAATATCAAGCCGTATGACAGCGGAATCCACCTTTGGCGCGGGCATAAACGAGCCTGCGCTAACCGTAAACAGCTGCCTCGGCTCCGCGTAATAGTTGACGGCTACCGTTACAGCGCCGCTCATTCGTGAACCGACGGGCGCACAGATCCTCTGCGCCGCCTCCTTTTGCACCATTACCGTGATAGCGCGTATGGGCAGTCTGTCCTCGAGCAGTTTCATGATTATGGGCGATGTGATATAGTACGGCAGATTGGCACAGACGACAACATCCATACCGGGGAATTCGTCGGCGATCAATTGATGAAGGTCAAGCTCCATAACATCGGCATTGATTATTTTGACATTTTCGTACTCCGCAAGGGTTTCGTCAAGAACCGACAGCAGGCGCTTGTCGAGCTCGACCGCTACCACCTTGCCGGCAAGCTGACACAGCTCGTTGGTCAGCACTCCGACTCCGGGTCCGATCTCAATAACTCCGATGTTCTCCCCTGCCCCGCTGTACTCAGCCATGCGCGGACATACCGAAGGATTGACCAGAAAGTTCTGACCGAGTGATTTTGAAAATGTAAAGCCGTGCCTGCTGAGCAGCTCTTTGATTGTACCGATATCGGATAATTTGTTCATGTTAATGTTCGTAAGCCTTTCGGGTATTTGTTTTTCAGTCTGCCGCCGCTCGCCTTGCCGAAGCCGGTTGTCATGCCGTGATGACACACCGCTGTATAACCCTTGAGCGATGGCGGTACGGATATTTCCTCACCGTGCAAAAACGCTCTGACAGCAGCGTTATCGCCGGTCAGGTCAACCGATTGAACGCACTGCCGCGGCTTTGCCGCCATAAATGCGCTGTGGTGAGGCTCAATGCGGTTCTTTATTTTTTCGCCGAGAACTACGCCTGCGCGGAGGATGTTCAAACCCTTCCAAGCGGTATTATAATTCTTTGGAAGAATAATAATCTTATTGTTCACTACTTCTATCCGTTCGCCAAAGGGACGCTTGCAAAAGATACTGTCATAAAAATCAAGGATATCAGTATCGGGTAAAGGTGTATTTTCTTTAAAAGAATTTTGATGCGATGTTCCCTGTTTACGCAGACGGGCGGCAAAATGACCCTCTCCGCCGTCCATCGGGAATATCCTGCGGGCGTGTTCAAGCGTCGGTCTGCCAAAGGTTACTCCTGCATCCTCTAAGGTAAAATCGGGGTTTTCGTTTAAAAAACGTGTAATTACACCCTCGTTTTCCTCCTGCGAAAATGTGCAGGTGGAATACACAAGCACACCGCCGCTTTTGAGCGCGTGCTTTGCGGAATCAAGGATATGCAGTTGTCTTTCGGCGCAGCTTTTGACGTGCTCCGCGCTCCATTCGGTTTGAGCTTCAGAGCTTTTGCGGAACATTCCCTCGCCGCTGCACGGAGCGTCTACGAGCACCTTGTCAAACTGATTACCGAGAGCCTGACACAGCACTTCGGGATGAGAATTGCTGACTACGGCGTTAGAGATACCCATGCGTTCAATATTCGATAAAAGAATATTAGCGCGGCTTTTGACGATCTCGTTGCTCCATAGCAGTCCTTTTCCGCATAGCTTTGCTCCTATTTGCGTGCTTTTGCCGCCCGGAGCAGCGCAAAGGTCAAGCACCATCTCCCCCGGCTGAACATCAAGCATCTCTACGGCAGAGGAAGCCGACGGCTCCTGGATATAAAACGCGCCGCAGTGATGGAGAGGATGATTTCCGAGCCCTTCGATATCAGTCGGTATGTAATAGCCGTCAGGACAAAACGGCGTGGGAACAAGCGGAAAATCAAGCGCATCACTTAAAACTTCAGCGTCGCATTTTAAGGTGTTGACGCGCAGCCCGCGGAAATGCGGTGCGTTGTAGCAAACGAGAAAATCATCGTATTCTTCGCCCAACAGGGCTTTCATTTTTAATAAAAATTCATTCATGCGTATATTTCCGTTATTTGGAAGAATAATTAATAGCCCAATTCCTCGTTGACAATAATGACTTTTATACGGTCAACGTGACGCTGCTGCGCGCATACTACATAGTTGCAGCATATCCTGCCGTCGCCGTGACAGCCCTCGCACAATTCGGGGGCTTCTTTGTTTAAGGATACGCACTGTCCTGTTTTTGCGCAGGGCGTTTCAATGCCCAGACGCACGGTATTTGGCGGCGCAGCCTTTGTCTTGACGCGGTAAATAGCCTCGTCAATATTTTTGACTATTTTATTGATACCGCAAACTACGATAACGCTTTTGGGACCGTACAAAATTGCCGCAACACGGTTTGAGTTACCGTCAACGTTATACAGCTCGCCGTTTTCGGTAAGGGCGTTCGTGCTCGTTACATACGCATCCGCGGAAAAGGTCTTGCGGTAGACATCCTCGACCTGCTCGCTCGTAATACCCTTTGCGCTGCGGTTAAGGAAATTGTATTCCGGTGACGAGATCAAATCATAAACGCCCGTTTGCTTTAAGGTTACCGAGCCGCCGCTGGACACTGTGTCGCCCTTATTGAGCAGCTGCTTTACCAGATCGCACGCCTCCGCGCTTGTTTGCACAAAATAGGGCTTCATTTTATTACGCTTTAGGTTTTTCATCGTTTTTTCAATGCGATTTTTAAGTTCTTCGGTCACGGACAGTTCCCCCTTTTATCATTAATTGTATTATATCGCAAAACGGTTGTGAATGCAAGAAAAACATCCCTCCGCAGAAAACGGAGGGAGCAAGATCAATCTTTTTTATTGTCCTTGACATCATCCCATTTAAACTTGTCGGAACAGCAGGGAATGAAGAGCAGTTTGGTATTGCCGATAGTGAGTACGTCGGAGGGCTTAAGAACCTCGGCGTTGAGCACAACGTTATCGTTAAGGTAGAACAGCTCCTTAGAGTCACCGGGCTGAGCAAGATAAAGGTTGCCCTTGGGGTCGTACAGAATAACGGCGTGACGTTCACGGGAAACGGAGGAATCCTTCTTTAACTGAACGTCCATCTTAGGAGATCTGCCAATGAAATTGCGACCTGTTTTGAGCTTGAAATCCTCGCCGAAATGCTTGCCCTCGATGCCGACAAGCCAGCCGACAACGGGCTCAAAGGAAATGTCGCCGAAGTAACCGATGGTTTTTTGCAGATCCTCGGTCTCCTTGGCTGAGTTTACAATATCGTTTAAACGCTTGGCAGGTGTGCTTGACGCGATATTTTTGCCTTCCGCCTGATTTTCGGATTTATTCTGTTGCTTCGGTTTTGCCGAGGTATTGCAATGGGGACACTCGCTGAAACGTTCTTCGTCATAAAAATGTCCTTTTTCACATCTAACTAACTTCATATCAAAAATCTCCTTTAATAATATTATTCTGATGTATTACTGTTATCATGAAAACGGATCAACACAGCTGTGGTATTGTCCTGATTACGTCTTCCCTTACTGACCGCGGCTTCGGTCAGCGCCTCGGCTGCGGATGAGGCGTCCGGGAAGCAATCGATAATGGTCAGTATTTCGTCTTTTTCAAGAGTACGGTACAGACCGTCGCTGCACAGCAAAACACAATCGCCGTCGATAAGCTCTACCGGATACGGATTGAGATCGATATACTGTATTCCGCCGACGCCCATATAGCTGACAAGCGCCTCGCGGTTAGGGTCGGAGTCGGCTTCCTCACGGGTGATGTCTCCGTTTTGAACCTTTTCCTCAAGCAGCATGCGGTAGTTATGGTCAACTGTGACGCTGACTATTTCATCGCCGCGCTTTAAGTAGATACGGCTGTCTCCGACAGATACCCAGTATAAAAGGTTATTATCAATTATTACTGCGGTCAGGGTCGAGCCGGCGTTAAGAGACTCCCCTTCCTCATCGGTCAGGTTATATACCGCATCGTCGATTTCTTCGGCAAGCTTATGGAAAAACAAAGGAATGTTTCCGTTTACTCCTTTTGTTTGATATTCGCGGAACATTTTATTTATGCACAGGGCGCTGGCAAGCTCGCCGCCGTTCATGCCGCCCATGCCGTCGCACATCATAGCCAAAAGCTTTCCGTGCTGCAGATATTGCAGAGTATCCTCAGCACGCGCCGCATCCTGCTGCACGCTTCGTGAGCCGATTTTGGACGAAACGCCGCATTCCAGAGAATATGCAAGAGTGTTGATCACAGGCTGCACCGCATCA
>CAMHCD010000110.1 GCA_946183545.1 uncultured Clostridia bacterium | reverse complement strand
CGCAGAGCGCCTTGGCGTAGCCGTCGCAGCCGGCAAAGCCGCAGGCGCCGCAGTTAGCGCCGGGCAGACATTCGCGCACGGCAGGAAAACGTTCGTCCTCCTTGACCGCCATTATTTTTGAGGCGATAACAAGCACAGCCGCGCAGATAACGCCTATGATCACAACGGGGAGTACCGCTGTAAGAATCGGTGAAAAGTCCATTTAGCAGCCTCCTTACGCGAACAGGTTTTCAATAACGCCGCCGAAGCCCAAAAAGGACAGCGAGGTGATCGCCGCGGCGACAAGAGTAATGGGCAAGCCCTTAAAGCTCTTGGGGATATCGCAGCCTTCAATAACGGAGCGCACGCCCGAGAACATGACCATGGCAAGGAAGAAGCCCAAGCCGCTTCCCAGCGAGTTGACCATCGCCTCCAAAAAGGTGTAGCCCTCGTCGATGTTCAGGATAGTTACGCCAAGCACCGCGCAGTTGGTGGTGATAAGCGGCAGATAAACGCCGAGGCTCTTGTGCAGCGCCGGAATGTAGCGCTTGAGCACGATCTCCACCAGCTGAACCAGAGCGGCGATGACCAGAATAAACACGATAGTTTGCAGGTATCCCAAGTTGTTGGGGGTCAGCAGGTACATCTGTATAGGCCATGTTACGGCTGTAGCCATAAGCATTACAAAGATTACCGCAAGGCTCATGCCGGTTGCGGAGTCCAGCTTTTTGGAAACGCCTAAAAACGGACAGATACCCAAAAACCGCGTCAGTACATAGTTGTTGATAAATACCGCCGAAAGGAGGATTATGATAAGCTTAGTCACTTACAGCCGCCTCCTTTTCACAACTCAGCTTGCCGCATGCCGCCGCGGAGGGACAGCCCGCACAGCCGAAGTCTTTCTTTTTCGGCTTGTTTGCCGAGAATTTATTGACAAGCGCTATCAGACAGCCAAACACAAAGAAGCCGCCCGGAGCCATAGTCATAATTGAGATCTTATTGTCTGAAAGCAGGGGAATAGGCATACCCATAAACGAGCCGTTACCGAACACCTCGCGGATAGCCGCCATAAGGATAAGCGCAAGCGTAAAGCCCGCGCCCATTCCGAGCGCGTCAACGGCGGAGTCGAAGATCTTGTTTTTGTTTGCGAACATTTCGGCTCTGCCCAAAATGATACAGTTTACAACTATAAGAGGCAGATAAATTCCCAGCGACTGATCAAGAGCCGGGGCAAACGCCTTAACGAGCATTTGTACCATCGTTACAAAGCCTGCTATAAGAACTATGTAGCAGGGGATACGCACCTTGTCGGGGATCACCTTGCGCAGGGCTGAGATAACTATGTTGGAGCACAGCAGCACTACGGTAGCCGCAACGCCCATGCCTATGGCGTTCGTTACGCTGGTGGAGGTGGCAAGGGTAGGACAGGTGCCGAGCACCAGTACCAAAACAGGGTTTTCCTTAATGATACCCTTGGAAAAGTTTTGCAGGGTGTTCATCACTTTGCCTCCTTTACCGTGTCGTAAGCCTCAAACGCGGCGGCAATCGCCTTTTGATACGCCTTTGAAGAAATAGTCGCGCCGGTTACCGCGTCAACCGTGTTGTAGTCGTCCGCGGTTTTGCCGGGGTATTGCTTGCGGTAATCGCTTTCGTTGTCCACGACCTTGGAGCCGATACCGCTTGTTTCCATGTGACTCAGGGTTTTGGTCTGCTCAATGCTGCCGTCGGACTTGATGCCGCAAATCAGCTTTATCTCGCCGCCGTAGCCCTTGGTGCTGAGCATAAATACATAGCCCGCGCCGTTTGTTGCCTTGTATGCCTCGGTAACGCCCTCGGGCAGCTCGGCATCAAGCTTTTCAAAGTCGTCCGCTTCGCTGAGCACCTCGGCTCTTGCCTGTGCCGCAGCGTCCTCCTCCGCCTTGGTGATGATGGGGGAGGTGATCATGTTTATATATGCCAGCAGTGCCGTAACGACCAGACAAATGCCGGCAAGCACCGCAATTGGCTTTATGATGTCTTTCATAGCTTATCGGCACCTCCCGTCAAAGGCTTGGGGCGTGTCAGCTTGGTGATGTACGGAGTCAAAATGTTCATCAGTAAAATAGAGAAGCTGACGCCCTCGGGGAAGTTGCCCCAAAAGCGGATAAGTATAGTGATAAGTCCGCAGCCGACGCCGAAAACGATCTTGCCAAGCTTGTTGGGAGGCGTAGAGCTGTAGTCGGTAGCCATGAAGAAAGCGCCCAGCATAAGACCGCCTGCCATAAGCTGATAGGGTACGTCCTTGCCGCAGATCAGCGACATGACCGCTACCGTGCCGATAAAGGCGACGGGGGTGTGCCAGCTTATAACGCCGCGCACTATCAGATAAAGTCCGCCGAGCAGCAGGGCAAGCACGCAGGTTTCGCCCAGACATCCGCCGCGGAAGCCGAAGAACATGTCAAGATAGGAGGGCAGAGAGTTAAGCTCGCCCTTGGTTATAAGGGTAAGGGGAGTCGCGGTGGAAACAGCGTCAGCCGCTCCGCTCGTAGTAAAGTTGGGTGATACCCAGTTGGTCATGGTGCCGGAGAACGCGGTCATCATGATTATGCGCGCGGTGATGGCAGGATTGGCAAAGTTTTGTCCGATTCCGCCGAACAGCTGTTTTACCACGATGATGGCAACTACGCTGCCAAACGCCGCCTGCCACAGAGGAATGGTGACGGGCAGGTTGAAGGCGAGCAGCAAACCTGTGACGACCGCCGACAGATCGGATACGGTGACTTCGCGCTTGCACAGCTTTTCAAACAAAAACTCCGACAGCACACACACCGATACGCAGGTGGCGATGACCATCGCGCTGCGATATCCGAAGATAACTACCGACATAACGGCGGCAGGCACTAAGGCGATTATTACGTCCAGCATGATCTGCTGTGTGGTGCGCCGTGAATGAAAGTGCGGCGACACAGCCGAAAGCAGCCTGTTCATTGCCTCTCCTCCTTTTTGTTTGATTCTTTATATATGCGCAGTACGGCTTTTGCAAGCTTGTTTGTCTGCACTAAAGGACGCTTTGCCGGGCATACATAGCCGCAGCAGCCGCACTCCATGCAAAGGTCTACCTGCAATTGCTTAAGCTCCTCGCCGGAATTCTTCTTGTACGCCTTTGCTATAGCGCGCGGGTCAAGCTTTAAGGGACAGTGGTTCAGACACGCGCCGCAGTTGATGCACGGCGTGGTTTTGGGAGGCGCCGCTTCCTTTGCGTCCATTACGGTAACAGCGTTGGTGTTTTTTAGGATCGGCGCGTCTATGTCGGGCACCGCAATGCCCATCATGGGGCCGCCGTACAAAATCTTTGCCGCCTCGCTCTTTAATCCGCCGGCAGCTTCGATAACCTCGCTTATCGGCATACCCACGGGAACTATAACGTTCTTGGGTTCCTTTACCGCCGAGCCGTCCAGAGTGACGCAGCGCTCGACAAGAGGCATACCCGTTTCAAAGTATTCCGCCAAAAACGCGAGCGTGGTTATGTTGATAACTACCGCGCCGACGTCCAGCGGCAGACTGCCCTTTGGGATAAGCCGGTGCATGGTGTTGTATACCAGCACCTTTTCGCCGCCCTGAGGGTAAATTGAGGGCAGAACGTGAACCTCCACGTCGTCTGTTTTTTGCGCGAAAGAGCGCAGCTTTTCGATAGCATCGGGCTTGTTGTTTTCGATTCCGATAATAAAGCGGCGCACCTTCATGTACTTGCGGAACGCGTCGATGCCCTTGAAGATGTATTCCGTCTTGTCCAGGGCGGTGCGCGTGTCAGAGGTTATGTAGGGTTCACATTCGGCGGCGTTTATAACTACCGCTTCGATCTCGTTTAAGTCACGCACGTTGAGCTTGACGTTTGTCGGAAATCCCGCGCCGCCTAAGCCGACAGAGCCGCTGTCGGCAACCGCCTGCACAAAGCTTTTGTGGTCGGTGATAACGGGAGGCTTTACTTCTTCGCTTATCTCCTGAAGACCGTCGGGCTCGATCACTATGCACGGAACCTTTTGTCCGTTGGAGATCAGCATTTCATCCACTTTTTTTACCGTGCCCGAAACTCCCGAATGAACCGGCGCCGAGATATACGCCGAGGCTTCGGCTATCTTTTGACCTACCTTTACGCTGTCGCCTTTTTTGACGATCGGCGCGGAAGGTCTGCCGATATGCATCGACATCGGTATCGTGATCACCGTTGGCAGCGGCAAACGCACCGGCGCGGAGTTTGCCGTGTTTTTGTGGTGCGGTACCCTTATACCATGTATTTTCATATTCTCCCTCCGAGTTGTTATTGATTACATACATAGAACATTATACCACACGGGCAATGAATAATCAATGTCGGCGCGGTATTTTCTGATATGAAAATCGGTCGGGCAAACAGTCATCCTGTCTGCCCGACCGCAAAATCATATTGTATCAAAAGTCGTATATCAATGATGTTATCCATGTTAAGTACTGTCCCGTCGGAAAATTTAAGGACCCTTTGAACGTCGTCAACACGGCGTACCTTGCCGTGGACGGTGCGGCAGCTGCCGCCAGGTTTCCTTTCGTCCGGTACAAAGCAGGTTATGACTGCCTCGGGACGGCTGAGGATGTTTTCGGTCAGCCACCGTATTTGCGCGTTAAGCACAGCCGCCTGCTCCTCGGTCAGCTCAGGTCTGCCGTCGGTAAGCCGCGCGGTTTCGCAAATGGCTTCTCCGTAGCCCGTCAGCGCCGCAAAGGGGGCAAACTGCGCCGCGCGGTCATGCTCCGTCATGCGCGGCCGTGTGTTTGACTGATGATGGGGCAGATATATAATGTCGTTGTAATCGCTTGTCATGCCTTGTGACCTCCTATCTGCGCGTTACGCTCGATGGCGGTCGCGCCTTCCTTAAAATTCATGCCCTTTAGCACCGCGTTTTTTCCGTAGCGTTTTTGCAGCCGCAGCACGGTATGCTGGATATCCCTTTCCTTTTGACGGGAGTCGTCCTCTTTGGGCGCTTCCTCAAATAAATTCAGCTGTACGGCGTTGCTTTTGAGCTCGGCTTCACGGGCGGTATGGTTCGCCGCAATGACCATGCGCCGCACCGAAAGAGCGGGATCGACGATCCGGTCAAACAGCCTGAGCGTTGCCTGCACGATCTCGACGGACGAGGAGGAGTGACATTTAAGATTCTCCGAGCCGTGCGCGTGCTTTGGCACGCGCCGTCCGTACCAGTCGCTTACGACCTCTCCGCTGTAGCCGCTGTTGTTTTTCAGATTCTGTATATCGTAGCCGACGGTAAGCACCATCTGGTCGGTCATCAGTCCCTTGCGCACCAGGTCAAGCGTCAGCGATTCCGCCATTTCGTGTATGATAAGCCGCGCCTTGTCAAACGGATAGGGCGTGGATAATACCTGACCCACGCTCAGCGAGGTGTTTTCGGGACGGTAGGCTTTGATAGCGTCGATCGTGCACGGCTCCCAGCCCCAGGCGTGGTCGATCAGCAGCTCCGCGTTTTTGCCGAACAGCTTGTACAGCAGCGCTTCGTTATACACCGAGCAGCGCGCCACGTCGCCCATGGTCTGCATACCGTTTTGAGCGAGTTTTTTTGCGTAGCCCCTGCCGATGCGCCAAAAATCGGTTATCGGTCGGTGCGCCCAAAGCTCCTCGCGGTAACTCTGCTCGTTAAGCTCCGCTACCCTCACGCCGTCCGCGTCCGCCTGCTTACGCTTTGCCATTATGTCCATGGCTATCTTGCATAGGTAAAGGTTGGTGCCTATCCCCGCGGTGGCGGTAATGCCGGTCTGATCAAGCACGTCGCGTATCATGGCGCGCGCCAGCTCATGTGCGGTCATGCGGTAGGTTTGCAAATACCCCGTTACGTCAATAAACACCTCGTCCACCGAATAAACGTGGATGTCCTCCGGCATGACGTATTGAAGATAGATTTGGTATATCCGGGCGCTGACCTCCATGTAGAGCGCCATCCGAGGCGGCGCGACGATGTAGTCAACGGCGACGGAGGGATCCTGCCTGATGACCGAGTCGAAGTAAGAACTGTTCGTAAGTTTGCCGTTTTTGGTTTTGCCGCGGCGTCCGGCGTTGATCTGACGCACGCGCTCCACTACCTCAAACAGCCGCGATCTTCCGCCTATTCCGTACTGCTTAAGCGACGGCGACACCGCAAGACAGATAGTCTTTTCGGTGCGGCTTTTGTCGGCAACTACCAAATTAACGCCCAGCGGATCCAGTCCGCGCGCCACGCACTCCACCGAAGCGTAAAAGGATTTTAAATCGATCGCTATGTATTGCCTCATGCCGTCACCGCCTTTCTGTGATAATTATAGCACGTTTGTTCGAGAAATTCAAGCGAAAATCGAAAATTTGTTTGAAAATAATGGGAGGTGAATTAACGATCAACAGCGAAGGCTGAAAAGATAGGATGGGTTTTCGCGATAGTATATGTAGGTTATGTAGGTTTTCGATAGATACAATATAGTAAACATACATGCTGAAAAACCGCATAACCAAGCCGTTTTTGAGGGCGTATGTAGGTTATGTAGGTTTTTTCTTATAGAGCAGACCAATTAAAAAAAAATAAAAATTATTTTTTTATTTTTTTATTTTTCGCAAATTGCAATAGCAAGTTGAAACAAATTTAACGTTTGTAGTAGAA
>CAMHCD010000109.1 GCA_946183545.1 uncultured Clostridia bacterium | reverse complement strand
CTTCCGCCGAGGCAACGCCGCCGGTATGGAAGGTTCTCATGGTCAGCTGTGTACCGGGCTCGCCGATGGACTGGGCGGCGATGATACCGACCGCCTCACCGACGGTTACGGGCTGGCGGTTTGCCAGGTTGGAGCCGTAGCATTTGCGGCACGCGCCGTGCTTTGCGCGGCAGGAAAGTACAGAGCGGATCTTGACGCTCTGAGCGCCGGAATCAACGATGATGTCAGCCTCGCGGTCGCCCATCATAACGTCCTTGGACACGAGCACGTTGCCGTTTTCGTCGCAGAAGTCGTCGAGCAGATATCTGCCGATCAAACGCTCGTGCAGGCTCTCGATAACGTTGGACTCGCCGGCTTTGATGTCGAAGATCTCAAGACCCTCGTGAGTTCCGCAATCCTCGTCACGGATGATGACCTCCTGCGATACGTCAACCAGACGTCTGGTCAGATAACCGGAGTCGGCGGTACGCAGCGCGGTATCGGCAAGACCCTTACGCGCACCACGCGAGGAGATGAAGTACTCCAAGATGTTCAGACCTTCACGGTAGTTGGCTCGGATGGGGATCTCGATGGTCTTACCGGAGGTGTTCGCGATCAGTCCGCGCATACCCGCGAGCTGACGGATCTGGCTCATGCTACCACGCGCACCGGAATCCGCCATCATGAAGATAGGATTGTAGCGGTCGAGGTTCCTTTGCAGAGCGGCGGTAACGTCGTCGGTCGCCTTTGCCCAGATGTTGAGGATCTCCTCGTAACGCTCCTCCTCGGAACGCAGACCCATCATGTACTCTTCGCGGATATTATCGACCTCTGTCTCCGCCTGCGCGATGATCTCTTTCTTTTCGGGCGGGATGACCGCGTCGCAAACAGCGACGGTCAGTGCGCCGATGGTTGAATATTTGTAACCCTGCGCCTTGATGTTGTCAAGCAGCACGCTGGTGCCTGCGGCGCCGTGCTTCTTGATGGACGCGTCGATAATCTTTTTAAGTCCCGATTTGCCTACGAGGAAGTCTACCTCGAATTTCAGCTTGTTTTCGGGAATGCTTCTGTCTACAAAGCCCAGATCCTGCGGAATGGGAGTGTTGAAGATGATCTTACCGATAGTGGTATCGACCAGCTGGCTGTAGTGCACGCCGTCGATATCCATCTCGCGGCGAACCTTGATCTTGGAATGCAGCTCGATAACGCCGGTCTGATATGCCATCATGACCTCGTCAACGTTGCGGAATACCTTGCCCTCGCCTCTTTCGCCGTCCTTGTCGAGCGTCAGATAGTAGGAACCGAGGATCATATCCTGAGTAGGAACCGCAACAGGCTGTCCGTCTGAAGGCTTAAGCAGGTTGCCGGCAGCCAGCATCAGGAAGCGTGCCTCAGCCTGTGCCTCGGCGGAAAGCGGTACGTGAACCGCCATCTGGTCGCCGTCGAAGTCGGCGTTGAACGCGGTACATACCAGAGGATGCAGCTTGATTGCGCGACCCTCTACGAGCACGGGCTCAAACGCCTGGATACCCAGACGGTGAAGTGTCGGCGCACGGTTGAGCATAACGGGATGACCCTTGATGACAACCTCCAAAGCGTCCCAAACGTTCTCCTTGGCGCGTTCTACGGCTTTTCTTGCTGACTTTATATTTTGCTCCGCCTTGGTTTCTACCAGGCGCTTCATAACAAAGGGTTTGAACAGCTCCAGCGCCATCTCCTTGGGCAGACCGCACTGGTACATTTTGAGCTCAGGACCTACGACGATAACCGAACGTCCGGAGTAGTCAACACGCTTACCGAGCAGGTTCTGACGGAAACGTCCCTGCTTACCCTTAAGCATGTCGGACAGGGATTTGAGCGCACGGTTGTTGGGTCCCGTTACGGGTCTGCCGCGTCTGCCGTTGTCGATCAAAGCGTCAACGGACTCCTGAAGCATACGCTTTTCGTTGCGGATAATGATTTCCGGCGCGTTGAGCTCCAACAGCTTCTTTAAGCGGTTGTTACGGTTGATAACGCGGCGGTACAGGTCGTTTAAGTCGGAGGTGGCAAAACGGCCGCCGTCGAGCTGTACCATAGGACGGATATCCGGGGGGATAACGGGAACAACGCTGAGGATCATCCACTCGGGACGGTTGCCCGAAAGACGGAAGCTCTCTACAACGTCAAGGCGCTTTAACAGACGGATGCGCTTTTGACCCGTAGCCGCCTCCAGCTCTTCCTTAAGCTGTGCGGCAAGAGCGTCGAGGTCGATCTCCGCCAAAAGCTCCTGGATGGACTCCGCGCCCATGCCTGCCTTGAAGTCGTCCTCGTACTTTTCGCGCATGTCGTTGTACTCGGTTTCGCTAAGACACTGATATTTTGCCAGATCACGGCAATCGCCGGGATCGGTTACGATGTATTGTGAGAAGTAAAGTACGTTTTCGAGCACCTTCGGGGAGATATCGAGCATAAGCGCGATACGTGAAGGAATACCCTTGAAGTACCAGATGTGAGACACCGGAGCCGCAAGCTCGATGTGACCCATGCGCTCACGTCTTACCTTGGAGCGTGTGACCTCTACGCCGCAGCGGTCACAGATCTTGCCCTTAAAGCGGATCCTTTTGTACTTTCCGCAGTGGCATTCCCAGTCCTTGGTGGGTCCGAAAATGCGCTCGCAGAACAAGCCTTCGCGCTCGGGCTTTAAGGTGCGGTAGTTGATGGTTTCGGGCTTTTTGACCTCGCCGTATGACCATGCTCTGATCTGTTCGGGGGAAGCAAGACCGATTTTAATTGAATCAAAAATATTGTTATCTATCATGGTTCCTCCTCCTTACAGTTCATCCGTGCCGAAGTCATCAAAGTCGAACAGGTCGTCAACGTCCTCTTCCTCATCGGCAAGCGAATCGTCAAACATATTGCCCTCTTCGCCGCCCTCGTCGAGGGTGTAGCCGTCCATAGAGGTCATTACGCTGTCCTCGTCAAACTCGGTAGCGGCTGCGTCGGCAAGGTTTTCGTCCTCTTCAAACTTCTGCTTGATATCGATTTCTTCGCCCTCAACGTCAAGCACACGAACGTCGAGCGAGAGCGACTGCAGTTCCTTGATAAGTACGCGGAACGACTCGGGGATTCCGGGAGCCGGGATGTTTTGACCCTTTACAATAGCCTCGTAGGTCTTTACACGTCCCACCACGTCGTCCGACTTAACGGTAAGGATCTCCTGCAGGGTGTATGCGGCGCCGTAAGCTTCCAGCGCCCAAACTTCCATCTCACCAAAGCGCTGTCCGCCGAACTGCGCCTTACCACCCAGCGGCTGCTGGGTAACGAGCGAGTAGGGACCTGTGCTTCTGGCGTGGATCTTTTCGTCTACTAAGTGATGCAGCTTGAGGTAGTACATGTAGCCGACGGTTACGGGGTTGTCAAAGCGTTCGCCCGTTCTGCCGTCTACCAGCCATGTTTTACCGTCCTCGCTGTAGCCCGCGTCCTTGAGCGCTGAGAAAATATCGTCCTCGTGAGCGCCGTCAAATACGGGAGTCATGATCTTCCAGCCAAGCGCCTTTGCAGCATAGCCGAGGTGAACCTCAAGCACCTGACCGATGTTCATACGTGAAGGTACGCCCAAGGGGTTGAGCACGATGTCCAGCGGAGTACCGTCGGGCAGGAAGGGCATATCCTCAACGGGAAGGATACGGGATACGACACCCTTGTTACCGTGGCGGCCTGCCATCTTGTCGCCTACGCTGATCTTGCGCTTGAGCGCCAGATACACGCGAACGACCTTGTTAACGCCCGGCTGCAGCTCGTTGCGGCTGTCGGCGCGGGTAAACACCTTAACGTCAACAACGGTACCGCATTCGCCGTGCGGAACACGCAGAGAGGTGTCGCGCACCTCGCGTGCTTTTTCGCCGAAGATAGCGCGCAGCAGACGCTCCTCTGCGGTCAGCTCGGTTTCGCCCTTAGGTGTTACCTTACCAACCAGGATGTCGCCCGCCTTGACCTCGGAGCCGATCTGGATGATGCCGTCCTCGTCGAGGTATTTGAGCATATCCTCGCCCACGTTGGGAATGTCACGGGTGATCTCCTCGGGGCCGAGCTTGGTGTCGCGTGCCTCGGTGTCGAATTCTTCAATATGGATAGATGTATATACATCGTCGCGAACGATTTTTTCGTTGAGCAGTACGGCGTCCTCGTAGTTATAACCTTCCCAGGTCATAAAGCCGATCAGAGCGTTTTTACCCAGCGCGATCT
This sequence comes from uncultured Clostridia bacterium, assembly GCA_946183545.1. Taxonomy (GTDB): domain Bacteria; phylum Bacillota; class Clostridia; order Oscillospirales; family Acutalibacteraceae; genus Ruminococcoides. Next base: position 2,428 of record CAMHCD010000109.1, on the reverse strand, counting down.
CGCCGTTATCGGTAGCGGGACCGTCGGCAAGGACTTCGCCCTTCTTGACGCGCTGTCCTCTGGACACGATGGGACGCTGGTTGAAGCAGGTGCCCTGGTTGGAGCGCAGGAACTTGATGACCTCAAAGTCCTGTACCCTGCCGCTGTCATACTGCACGCGGATGCTGGACGCGTCCACGCTCATAACGATACCGTCCTCCTCGGCAAGGATACATACGCCGGAGTCGGTACCTGCCTTGTACTCCATGCCGGTGCCGACGATAGGAGCCTCGCTTTGGAGCAGAGGCACAGCCTGACGCTGCATGTTTGCGCCCATCAGCGCACGGTTTGCGTCGTCGTTTTCAAGGAACGGGATCATGGCGGTCGCCACGGATACAACCATCTTAGGCGATACGTCCATGTAGTCGAAGCGGCTTGCGGGCAGCTCCACGAACTCGTCGCGGAAACGGCCTACGACACGGGAATTAACGAAGCGACCCTCGTCGTCGAGCGGTTCGTTAGCCTGTGCAACATAGTAGTTGTCCTCCATGTCGGCGGTCATGTAGACTACCTCGTCGGTAACTATGCCGGTTTCCTTGTCGATCTTACGGAACGGAGCTTCGACAAAGCCGTATTTATTGATTTTTGCAAAGGATGCAAGGTAGGAGATCAAACCGATGTTGGGGCCTTCAGGGGTCTCGATAGGACACATGCGGCCGTAGTGGGTGTAGTGAACGTCACGAACCTCAAATCCGGCGCGGTCACGCGACAGACCGCCCGGTCCCAGCGCGGACAGACGGCGCTTGTGCGTAAGCTCTGCAAGCGGATTGGTTTGATCCATAAACTGTGACAGCGGCGAGGAACCGAAGAATTCCTTGATAGCTGCTGTTACGGGTCTGATGTTTATAAGGGTATTGGGAGACAGCGACTCCATGTCCTGCGACTGAGTGGTCATTCTCTCGCGAACGACGCGCTCAAGACGGGAGAAGCCGATGCGGAACTGGTTCTGCAGCAGCTCGCCTACGCAGCGGATACGTCTGTTGCCCAGGTTATCGATGTCGTCGGTGTTGCCTACGCCGTGAGCAAGGCAGTTGAGGTAGTTGATAGTGGCAAAGATATCCTCTACCGTGATGTGGTTGGGAACAAGCTCGGCTGCGTGCTCGCGCAGCATTTCCTTGAGCTGATCCTCGTTTTCGGCAGCGTCCATGATCTCGCAGAGCACGTCAAAGCGAACGTTCTCCTTGATCTCGCACTCAGCCTCGGCGTCAAAGTCAACATAGCAGCCGATATCTACCATACCGTTGGAGATGATCTTGACTATAGACTCGTCCGTGCCCTTTACATAAGCGACGGTTACGCCTGCGTTTTCGATTTCGAGCGCCTTTTCCTTTGAGATCTTTTCATCTCTGAGTGCCATTACCTCGCCGGTGCGGGGGTTGGCGATGGGCTCGGTGATAACTCTGCCGGCAAGGCGGTTGGCGATGCCCAGCTTTTTGTTGTATTTATATCTGCCGACTCTTGACATATCATAACGGTTCTCATCAAAGAACAGGTTGTTGATATGAGTCTGCGCGCTGTCTACCGTGGGAGGCTCGGAAGGACGAAGCTTTTTGTAAACCTCGATCAAGCCCTCCTCGATATTGTGCGCCTGATCCTTTTCGATGGTCGCCTTCATGCGCTCGTCGTCGCCGAAGTAATCCAAGATCTCCGCGTCGGTGCCTAAGCCCAGCGCGCGGATAAATGAGGTAACAGGCAGCTTTCTGTTTTTATCTATACGAACATAGAACACGTCGTTGATATCGGTTTCGTATTCCAGCCACGCGCCTCGGTTGGGGATAACGGTGGTGGAGTACAGCTCCTTACCGGTCTTGTCGTGATCCATCTTATAGTAAACGCCGGGGCTGCGGACAAGCTGCGATACAATAACGCGCTCCGCGCCGTTGATTACAAAGGTGCCGCTGGGAGTCATGAGCGGGAAATCGCCCATAAACACGTTGCTCTCCTTGATTTCGCCGGTACTCTTGTTGAGCAGACGGGCTGTTACCCTAAGAGCGGCGGAATATGTGGCGTCGCGCACCTTACACTCGATGACGCTGTAGTTGGGATGATCCACATCAAGCGTGTAATCAATAAAATCGAGCACAAGGTTATCCTGATAATCGGTGATACCCGACACATCCTTGAACACGTCCTTAAGTCCATCTTCCAGGAACCATTTGTAGGACGATTTCTGCACCTCGATGAGGTTGGGCATATCGATGACTTCTTCGATTTTGCCGAAGCTCATTCTTTCGGTGTTGCCAAGCTTTACGGGTTTGACATTTACCATAGGCGTATCACTCCTTCAATAATTTAGCAAGGGAAAAAAGTATCAGAGAACCAATCCGAAACCGATAAAAATACATCTTGACAGGAATAATATTTTGTGGTAATATCCCCTTATCAAATG
>CAMHCD010000108.1 GCA_946183545.1 uncultured Clostridia bacterium | reverse complement strand
TAAGCTTTAAATTGATATTAGAAGTTGTTACGCTGCTGTTTACACTACCCTCAAGCCAAATCTTGACGGTCATATTGACTGTTCCGCCCTTTTTGATAGAGAACAACGTGTTACTGTTCTTGCCTCGCTCAGCGGTCGTATTAGTGTTGTCATTATAGGTATAGTTTGATGTTTTTCTAACACCGGTGACAGCAGTTGTACCGGTTAAACCTGAATTACACGTGTTCGCTGTACCGGAGGATGAATATACATGACACTCACCGTCAACGATGATAGCGTAACGCGCATTAGCGCTAATGTCAAACGTACTACCGCCGGCGTTTTTGCCCTGAATAGTCGGCATACTGTCAAACCAAAAGTCAACGTTTGCGTCGGGAGAGCTCACCTTTGCGGTAAAGCTGATGTAGTTAACATTTTCGTCGTCCTTATTGCCTTCACGGTAGCCGGACTCACCCTCACCCTGTCTCGGAAAGTAAAATGTTTCGCCGTCGCTGTAGCAACCCGAAAGGTGCATGCCGCCTGATTCGTAGAAGTAACCCTTTTTCTCGTTGATAGTGTTCATATTGGGGTTTTTTGTGTTGTCCGGGGTTTTGGTGTCATATTTAATGTGCTGGGTTGCAGCTGTTGCATCCTCTTCACTGTATTGTTGCGGATTACCGTTTTTATACTGGAATGAGATATCTCCGGTTTTAAGCATATTGCCGAGGTCAATATCATTTTCGCCTTTTGTAATGTTTACCGTCGCGTTTATATCTGTTCCGGTTTTAAGCGGAGCACCATTATCTGCAAGGTTGTCGTTGGTAAACTCTACCAACTTGATGTCGTCGATCCAGCTGTATGTAAAGCTGACGAACGAAACCAAAACAAGGATCAATGCCACTATGGCAAGAATCAGGGGCTTTTTATTTGATTTTTTCACAGTGGCACCTCCTTAATTATCGTTGTTTTGTTTTAGATATTACCAGTCACCGTCATCAATGATTCCGCTGTCGTGACCTTCACCGTGATCATCAATGTCGCCGTCATGCCAGTGTCCGCGTGAATCGGTACCGTTTACGCTATCCACATAGAAGGTTGTGGCGGTTCCGCGGTTCAGTGTTGAGCCGCCGCTCTTGGTTTGAGTCCACTCATAAACCTTTTTGTTTTTGTCTGCGCCGTCAAGGATCATAAATGTCAGATCATTGTGAGCGTTGTCGGGAATACTGCACTTCCACTTGGTGTTTGCAGATTCCTTCTGCATGGTGAACTGCATATTATTGATCTTGTGCGAGGTGTTGTTGTAATTGAGCACTAACGTATACTGGGGATTATCTTCAAGTATTGAAGCAGCATCAGTTCCGGTTGCATCAAAGTGAATATCGACCGTGTTGTCCCATGATGTTGTAAACTTCAGGTTGAGCACAAGCTGTTTGAGCATAACGTTTGCACTTGTGCAGTTGGCGTCTGTACCCTCAAGCCAAATGATCAGCGAGAACGGACGGGTCTCGCCCTGATTCAACATGGCAAGCTGGTTTTTACCGTAAGAATAATCCTTGAACGGAACGGCAACCTGAGTACTATGCTCCAAAAAACGTCCTGTCGTTCGGTCGATATCCTTAACCGCGTTAACTGAGCATGGGTTCATTTGCGAGGTAAACACAACAGGCTTATCCATGCCCTCGTAATAGATCGCGGTGCGCAAAGCCTTTTCCGCTTTTGCGGCTGCGGCCACATATTCGTCTGACGCGCCGGCGGGGACTTCGATTTTTAAGCTGGTCGATTTATCAAGATAAATACTTGTATAGTTAGCCTCCGCAGTCAGGTTGAAGTCGAGCTGGACGTAGTCATAATTTCTGTCGCCGGCATTTGCACTTCGGAAGGTCATTTTTGTTGTTTCGTTAGAGAAATCGGTTCCGTCTGTCGGGAAGAAAAGGTTGCGGCCGTCAACAGATGATGCAGGCAAAAGCACGGAATCGTCTTTGAACTTCTGTGTTGTATCGCCGAGGTCATTAACACGCAGACCGTTGCCCGCAGTAAGAGTAAGGTTGTTTCCCTTGCCTGTACCGTTAGCCAATGCATACCAGCAGTAGGTAGCAGAAATCAAAATCAAAAACGCAAGAATAAGTGAAACTACGGACAAATACAACTGCTTCTTACTTGTATGGCGCGATGCAACCGCTTTAGAAACCATTTGTGACTGTTTGTTTCTATATCTGCCCATAATCTCACCTCTCTTCCGTCATTATTTACTTTTATGTCAGATCAAGTTCCGAAGTCAAGCTCGAGGCTAAAAACACCGTTGTTCATAGAACGGCGCGCCTCTGCGTCTTCGCCCTCGATCCAGATGTTAAGTGTGTATTTGTATACGTAATATCCGGTGGTTGCGCGATTGTCGCCCTGTACAGCTGTAAACTGAATCGCCTTGGAAGTGTTAAGATGTGCCTCTGCAGGCGAGCCAGTTATATTTTGCGTTTGACCGAGCGTGGGATAATGACCCGTATCGCCAAGCTGTGTGTCGTTTCTTGTATCGCTAACCTTGAAGCACGACGGTATGTTCAAGTCTGACCCGTCCACCGACTTAACAGTTGAATCGGAATACGTATGGGAAATCAAGCCCTTTTTAACATTATTATTACTGCCAACATATTTACCCTCATAGAAAGAATGGGCATATGTTTTATCTGCAATAGCGTTCAATTCGGCAATTTGATCCATTGTCAATGTTGGATCTGCTGCTTGGCTGTATGACGGCTTGATTCCGGTGTACAATCGCCAGTTATTGGAATTGTCGTCGGTTGAAAGATAAACGTCGGGTCTGGGCAGCCAAAGGAAGCGTAAATCGGATTTCGTGTTCCAGTTTCCGCCGTCATAAGAGGTTTCGGACGTCACACCGTTGTTGGTGGAGACGCCGTCAACAAGACAGCCTTCAAGCGAAACACGCATAGCGCCTACGATAGCATCGGACGAAAATGCATTTGCCTTACCCTCCTGCGCGCCGTATGAGCTACAGCGGTATATGTTACTGCCTTTAAGGGGTTTTTTATCGACTTCAGGATGATCTGCATCCTGATAGCCTAATTCGGAGCCGGCTGCAAGGAAAGAAGCCGGAGTTATGTTGATATTCTGGATTTTTGAACGAATGTAAAAGTCAAAGGAAATGTAGTTGTACTGGTCGTCGTCAAGCGTACTTTGGTTGATGAGCGCTTTATTACTGGAAAGACCCTCTGTCCACACATCGTCGGGAATGACGGTTCTGCCGAGTCTTAAGCCCTTAGCCGCTTCAAAGGTCGGAATGACAAACTGTTTGCCGCCGCTGGTAACATCCTTAACCAAATCCTTAAGGCAGTACGGCGACTCTAAAAAACTGATCTCGGTTGACCAAGCGTCATTGCTCAGCGGAAAGCTACCGTCATTGTTCGGCAACGCAAGCTCTACTTCATCCGCAGCCTTGGCGCTGATAGTAGATCCGGACGCCGTGACGGTGTCGTTGTTAGAATACCATGCGAAAATCGCCATCAACAGGACAGCCAGGATCACAAACATCATTATTAAATTTTTAGTCATAATAAGACGCTTGTCACTGCCTGTTTTCATAGCATTAACCTCTGTAAAAATAGATACCTATGATAGACTTTCCGTTCTTCTGTGACTTGTTGTGGTATGTTTGTGTAATCGAGAACTGCGCGTCGGACTTAAGGAACTGCGCAAAGTTGCTGACTGCATTTTTGTCTACAGACTTGTAGGTCAGATATGCACAGCTCTTGTCGGCGGATGCAAGGTTTTCCTTTACAAGCTCCCTGCACGCGTTGATATCGGTCGCGCCGCGGAAGTTCTTTAGGACCTCTAATTTATTATGCTTACCGCTGTAAACCGTCACCTTTTTACTGTCCTTAACGATAAACAGTGATTCCAGCTTATTGCTGTTTGGCAGTGAATTGATGCTGCCACCGGAAGAGGTAAGCGAAACCGCCTTGAGCGCCTGAACGCCAAGTGCGCCGACAGGATAGTCGTACTTGAACAATCCGTCGTTGCCGCGGTCGATTTTGAGTTCCTTTTTGTACATCGCCGCGGTATCATTGGCTTTTTTGGCTGCCTTTTTAGCTTCCGCCTTTGCCTTGTCAACCTCGGCTTTGATTTGCGCTTTAGCCTTCTTGTCGGCTTCCTTTTGCGCTGCCTTTACGCGGCTGTCGGCGTCCTTTTGGATCTTGGCTTTTTCGGACTCCTTTTGCTTATCCAGCTTTTCCATTGCCGCTTTATGGTCGTTTTCGAGCTTTTCAAGCTCCTTCTTATGCTTGTTTTCAAGGTAGGCGCGCTCGCCGTCGAACATCTTGGTGAGCTCTTCTTCCTTCGCCTTTGCCGCCTGCTGCGCCGCCTCAACGTCCTGGCTGTGCGCTTGCTTTTCGTTGGTCAGGTCTGCGTTGAGCTGAGCGACGTTGTTGTTCAGATCGCTGATGGTAGCGGTCTGCTGCGCGATGGTCGCGTCACGCTGCTGCAGGGTGCCGGTGAGCTCGGAAATCTGCGATCTTGCGGAGGAAATCTCCGATTCCAGACCCGCAATAGCGGCTTTTTGATTGGCGATGGTTGTTTCCTGCGCCTGAATGGTCGCCTTCTGCTGCGCGTTTTCCGCTTCTAAATCGGATACGCGCGCTTCCAACATCTTCTTGGTTTTTTCGAGCTCGGAAACGTAGCCTTCGAGCTCTTCTATGCGCATTTTCTGCCATTTTACCGTGCGTTCCAGCTCGGCGATCTGCGCTTTTTGCTGTTCTATGATCTGCTCCAGCTCGGCGATCTTCGCTTCGAGCTGTGCCTTGATGGCTTCGAGTTCGGCAACTCTCGCCTGCAAAGCGGCAACCTGCGCCTCGAGCTCCGCTACGCGGGCTTCGAGCTCGGCGACCTTTGCCTCTAATTCTGCAATGCGTTCCTTTGCCTTGATGAGCTCTGCTCTGAGCTTTTGAACTTCGCTTTCGAGGTTCTTGATCTTCTCCTCGAGAGCCCTGATGTTGCTCTTTAAGGATTCGATGGTCTTGTCGCGTTTTTCGATTTCACGCTTTAAGGCGGCGACTTGTGATTTAAGGTCGCGGATGATCTTTTCGCGTTCGCGGATCTCCTGCAAGCGGAGCTTCATTTCCTCCTTGCGTACCTTCTCGAGCATTTCCTCGATCTCGCTGTCGCCGGCTCTGCCGCGTCCGCTTTTGTTCTCCTGATAACGCTCCTCCAACATACGCTTTAGCGCGGGGTTGGTGGCGATGGTTATCATGAAATGCTGGAAGCCCTCGGAGATATAGACAGCCTCCTGAACGTCCTTGTCCATCTTACCGGAGAACTCACGACCGATGATCTCGTAGCCCGGCTTATTGTAAGCGCCGAGGTAGGTGAACAGGTCAAGACCCGCCTTATAGTTGGGGTTCTTGGTCATAAGGTTGGTGCGGTTGATGGGCGGCTTTACTCTGATGCACTTTTTCAGCGCGATCATCATGTCGGTGTTGAGGAAGGAATTGAGCTTTTCGCGGATACGGCGCACACGGTCGAAGTCCGAGAGCTTTTCAAAATCCTTAACATCCAGATCTGTCGCCTTGGCGTCCTTCACCTCGTTGGAATACTCCATTTTAAAGGTGATACGCTGGTTGTTGAGCACCAAATCGCGCTCCATCTCTACCTTATTGAAGGTATCGGTGGGAGCGTCTACCATTTTGTGGTATTTATCGGATACGAAGTTGAGCGCGGTCTCGATCAGAGTGATGAGGAAGCGGTTTTCGTAGGTTTCAAAGCTGTCCTCACGCTCAATGGTCAAGACCTTGTTGGGCGTTACCTTGCCGCGGTCGTCGATGTTATCAATAAAGTTGGTGTGTTGGATCAAATGCTTTACCGAATCCTTATTGATTATCTTTGCCTTATCAATACGATAAATCTCGTTGTTTTCAATAATGAAACGGCGCTGCTCGTCAATTGCTTTTTCGATATAGGGCAGGGTGTCCTCAATTGCGGAAACCCATTCCATATCAATAACCTTTTCATGGAGCTTACCGGACAAGATGTCGCCGCCCTTGTCGTTGTCCTCCATGTTGGATGTCAAATAGTTTGCGGTAAAGTCGGTGGCAAGGTGCTTCTGCATGTATTTATAGGAACGATAATACTGATCAAAATTTTCCAAAACAACTTCACCTCAAATTTCTATAACTCAGTAAGCGCCTTGTGGGATGCCAAAATTGACTCAGCATCCCGCAATAACACTGTAAAATTATACAAGCTTCTTTAACATGAGCAGGTAGCTCTTGCATTCACCCATGTTTTCTTCGCCGAACAGTTCATCCATGTAGGAAATCAAACCGTCGATCTCGTCACGGATGTAGGACAGGTTCAACGCCTCAAACTTACGCAGTACCTTACGCGCAAGGATGTAGTCCAAGCCGTCGATCTCCGTTCCGCCTGTTCCGACATAAGCGGGTACATAATCCTTGATCTGCTTCATAATACGGTTACCGAAAGCTACGCGGAAATGCGAGATAATGTAATCGTCAATGAGAGCCAGTTTATTAAGGATATCCTCGGAAACGGGGTTCTCCGCCTTTGCGGTGTTGAGGATCGCCTCAAAGTGATGATAGTTGATAACAACCGGCGGTGTGTCGGGAGCTTCAAACGCAACACCCTTGTTGTCGATGTTGATAGGCATAGCACGGTCGTATACCTTATCGGTAACGGCGAAGGTAGAGTCGT
>CAMHCD010000107.1 GCA_946183545.1 uncultured Clostridia bacterium | reverse complement strand
TCACCCTAAAAACAATATGAACCGTTCGGTGTTATTTGAACCGTTCGATATATATATGGTACAGATCAACGCAGAGTAAATATATATTTCATTTTTGAAAAACGCTGAATAAACGCTGAATAAATAATTATTTTAGTATTAAATAGCTTAGAGTAATTGCAGCGGTTCATATGATCTCTCGAACGGTTCACATCAAAACAGGGGTGAACCGTTCGTAGAAGCCGCATAAACACTGGGTTTTTATCGAACGGTTCAAATAAGAAATTGTCCTTAGGGCAGCGTGAACCGTTCGTATATGCGGTATGATTTAACGCAAATCTCAGTATAATAAAGGAGCTGTCAAGCGGCAGCCCCTGTTTTTTATCTATTCATTTATAATTCCTTAGTCAAAGCCGCACGATTTTTATAGCTCCGCCCGGATTTTATCCGCGTAGTAATAAATGAACGAGGTCACGGTAGGAACTCCCTTTTTGGGGTTGATGTACGCCGTGTAGTTTGCCTCCAGAGTTTCTATATCGGTGTTGCGCCAAGCGCTGTTTATAGCGTTCTGCATTGCGCGCTCTACGCTGGGAGCGGACTTGCCGTAATACTGTGCTACCTCCGCGCTGATATTCGGACGCTTTTTTTCTATGATCATTCTAATTGCCGCGCAAAGATATGTCCGTCCCTTAAGCTTAGCATTGATACCGACAGCGTCAAGCTCACGTGCAATAAGAACGTTAACGTCAACATCCTTCTCTGCTTTTTTCGCTCCGGCTGACGCTGACATTCCGGCGGTAAGCTGTTTAAGCAGGTCGAGCACCATGCTCTCGCTGTAATCGGACTGGGTTTTTGTTATGATAAAATCCACACCCAACCGGCGGCAAACATTGTGGGTCACCGTGCTTATGTTCTTGGTAGCGACTACTACAACCGGCTTGCGCGGCAGATCCGTCTCAGACAGCATCTGCAAGATCTCTATTCCGTTGCCTCCGCCGCCGTTCAGCTCCAATTCGAGCACGATGGCATCCGGACAGTTGTTCTTTATAATAACGATTGCTCCGGCAGCGTTGTCGCAACAGGCAATCAGGCTAAAATACGTTGACTGCTCACACAGCTTTTCATAGCGCCGACACAGTACACGGTCGTCCTCAACCACAAGCAAGCCGCAGCTTCCATCCGATTTTTTCACATGATTACCTCCTCGTCTGTTAGTAAATCTTATAAAATCCTTTTTTATTATACAACAAATTTCAAAAAAATCAATCATATTTGAAACAAAAACCAATAAAAACCAACGTTTTTTTTGATTTTTCGGGAATGAATCTAATTTTATTTTCCATTTATGGGCATTATAATAAAAAGAGTGGAAAGAATTCCGTACTTGGCACAGCACTTTAATGGAGATGTAAAAATGGATTTTGGTCAGTTTATTAAAAAGAAAAGAATGGAAAAAAAGATTTCCGCCCGTCAGCTGGCGGAAGAGATCAATATTTCTACCGTATATCAGTCAAGCTTTGAAAACGGCAAACGTGCCGCTCCTTCCGACGAAATCCTTAAAAGGACAGCAAAAGCTTTGGAGCTGACTCCCGAAGAAACAAACACCATGTACAACCTTGCCGCGCAAACCAGACAGAAGATGGAGATCCCGCATGACGTGGCAAAATATGTCACCTCTCGTCCGAACATCTGGGCATGCGTTCGTTTGGCTAAGGATAAAAAGCTTAAGAACGCAGACTGGGCAAAGGTACAGGAATTTATTGAAAATAACTTTTAATTCTAATTAAGAACTATAAAAGAGACGTTTCCGAAGAAGCGTCTCTTTTATTATACGTATGATTACTGATCCGACCTGATATCGGACAGGTTTTCCTTGGCGCTTTCAAGCGCCTTAAAAATAGATTTGCCCAGCACAACACGCTCTGACTTGTTTAATTTTTTAAACGCGCGCAGCATTGAAGCAGTGTTTGACAGCAGTTTTTGAGGGATCTCGCGGAAATGCGCGGAGTTGGAACCCCTGACCACCGTAAAAAACGCCTGTATAAACTGCTCTCTTTCCTCGTCGGTCATCTTTTCCAGAAAGCTTTCAAGCGTATGATTAATAAAATAGCCGGAATTTGTGCGGCGGTCAAGGTAAACAAAGTCGCCGCCCATCAACTGCCAACGGTAAATGTCATGCTGCATAACGCTTTTGCCGCTGCTCTGCACAATGGCGAACTCCTCGTCATGCTCCAGCATCATGCCGAACACCGAGGACTGCGGCACAAAGGTATGCGCCCTGTTACGGATCCGCGCAAAGCGTTCGGACTCAATATACTCCCTGCGAAATCCGGGACCGTCAAAATTATATATGGCGTCAATGCGGTTTTGCAGGGACAAGTCACAGTTCATTGCCGAAAAAAGCGCTAAATTGCCGCCTTTGGAATGTCCTCCAAGCAGCAGACGCGCGTTGGTGCTGCGCGACGCACTCTCCAAATACTGCAACGCTCTCAGCTGGGACGGCAGAGTGTAGGAGGTAAACATCCTAAATTCCTCCTCCCAGCCGGTGAAGCTCGCGTCTGTTCCGCGAAACGCGATAAAACGGCGGTTGTCCTCCATCATAAACACAACGGCGGAAAACTGCATAGTGCGGTCATCGTCCAGCTCGTTGACATATCCGCAAAGTCGGACATTCTCGTATCGCTTGCATGCCGCTGCCGCAGCGAGCAGCTTTGGGTCCTGCTTCCACAGGATGTCGTCCGCCTTTTCCTCGGCAGAAAAAGCCAGAGAAACAAACCGCAGGGTGACGTTTTTACCAAACGACGTCGGCACGATATCCTCGAGCGGAAGGTAGGACAGCCGCGAAAAAATCAGCGCGTCCGGCGCGCGAAACGCGTCCTGCGCAAAGGTCAGGTCGCCGCGCCACTGTAAATAGTCAAAAACATTACTCATCGTTACTTTGCTGTTTTGTCTTTAAGATACCCAGCTTCTGCTTCCACAGCAGTATGCGCTTAACGCTTGCGTCAAGCTGAGCCTCCGTGATATCTCCGGTTTTAACGGCGTTCAGCACTGCGGGATACTGGGTATCTATATCCGAACAGCAGAGCATATCGTTTCCGTTTTTTGCGGCGAATACCGCCGAGGTATCGGAACCTGTGTATTGGGTGATGGCTTCCATCGACAGATCGTCGGTTATAACAACGCCGCCAAAATGCATTGTATTGCGCAGGTAGTCGTGAACCTTCTTTGAAAGCGACGCAGGATATTCACCGTCCATGCACTCTACGATATTGTGTGACACCATAACGCAGTCGGCGCCCTTGGATATTCCGGTCTTAAATGGCTGCAAGTCGGTTTTTTCAAACTCATCAAGCTTGCGGCTATCGACGGCAACTCCGGTATGGGTATCCACATTATTGCCGTAGCCGGGAAAATGCTTTAGAACTGAGCCAACGTGATTATTGCCTGCTATAGTGACAGCCTTTGAAACAAAGGTATTTACATCCGCCACATTATCACTGAAGGAGCGGCTGTACATAAACGCGTACGGGTCGGATGTTACATCACATACAGGCGCCATATTAACGTTGATACCCAGAGAACTAAGCAGCTGCGCCTTGGTGGTTTCGGTGGTTTCCACCGCATCCCAGCCGCCGTTTAGGTATACGTTTTTAGGGGAATCAAAGGGGGCGTCGCTTAGATACATATTGCTGCTGACACGAACCACGTCGCCGCCTTCCTCGTCTACACCGATAAGCATGGGAATTGAGGACGCGTCCTGATAGCTTTGAATATCGGCGATGACCTGCTCTTTTGTTTTATTCAGGAAGTCATTGCCGAACAAGACGTAACCGCCCAAATGATATTTAGAAATGTAATCCACAGCTCCGTAGCCGGGGCAGCACGCAAAGAACATCTGTCCTACCTTTTCCTCTGTGGTCATGCCCGACATAAGCTCCTCGACATAATCCGACTGTGGCTTTGTAGTCTGCGCAACAGAGGTCACCTCGGTCGTGATAAGCGGAACGGACGGACGCGGGTCATGCTGTGAACACGCGCATAGGCTGATGATGGTACAGGCTGTGACCGCAAGCGAAATAATTACATTTATTCTGTTTTTCATGTTTTCACCTACTCTACCGAAACCACACATTCTGTTTTTACGCCGTTGCAGGTCTTGCAGACCACCTTTGCGTTTCCTGCGGAACGCGCCTTGATGACGCCGTCGGCACTGACAGACACTACAGCGGGATTTGTGGAAATAAAGCTGTTGTGATATGATGCGGTTTCGTTGATCAAGATTTCCTTTAACCGAAAGGTCTCGCCGGGCTTTAAATATAATTCCGATGCGTTTAAGAACAGGCACAGCGGCTTGTTCTTTATATTCATGCAATAGGAAGCGTAGCTGCCGTCGTCCGCTTCCACCTTGATATAAGCGGTACCGATGCCATGCGTTTTGACATTGCCGAACTGATCAACGCTCGCCAGATCGGGCTCGGAGGATGACCAGAGGTATTTGACAAAGTAGTTGCTGCCGCGGTATGAGGGGATCTGACTGTAGCTCTCACCCATTGCAAGATTCACGGTTTTTGTTTCAAAGGTGATCGAGCTGTCGCTGACCGCCAGTTCATTTAGCTTCCTGTCGATCATCGGACCATAGATGTTAGCGTGGGCGTAGGCACAGGGATGGATGCCGTCTCCGCCCTTAAGCTTTTCGTTATACGCAAAATAGATATCCGTGATCTCATCGTTAAAATTGCAGAAATCACTCTCCTGTGAAATATCTACGTAAGGTATTTCCCACTTGTCCAAGATACGGCGCATCAGCGACCAATACTCTTCCTGTTTGTCCATATCTGTCATGCGGTGACCGAGAACAAAAAGCTTTATACTGCTTTTATAATTCTTATTAAGAAAATAACATATTTTTTCAAGCGCGCCTGCTGTGGTGTATTCGTCGTACTTGCCGGACTTATCGGACTTGTCGGTCATCTTGCCCATTTTTATACTCTGGAACAAATCATTGAAGCCGCCCTCGATAATAATAACGTCGTATCTGTCCTTCATTGCAAGCACGCGCTCTTCAACACTGCGCATGTCATCCTTTTTATCCTTTTGCTTGGCAAGGGTAATGCCGCCGTAGGAATCGTTTTTCAGCTTCATGCCGTAAAGATCGGAAATGTAGTTGGCGTAGGAATACAGCTTTTCGCCCATTATGTCGGTGCCGGTTCCCTTGCAGACGCTGTCGCCGGCACAATAAAGGCTCTTACCGCTCAGGCGTGTATTTTTTGCGTAGGAACCGGAAAACGGAAGCAGATCCTTATAGGCGCATTTGCCTTCCAAATAGTTTTTAAGCAAGGAAATATCTTCTTCTTCGACCCTACCGTTGCAGTCTATATCCGCGCTGAGCTTTTGTTCAACGGTAAGCTTATCGTTCCTGATAAATGAATTTCTTATCAACACAACATCCTTGTTGTTGATGCTGCCGTCGCCATTTAGATCGCCGAAGCTTATGCTGCCCATGCTTTCAAAGGTCAAATAGCTCTGCTCGGCATAGGACTGCGCACATGTGCCGTCGTAACCTCGGATCACAAAATCGCCGTTATTAAAGTAGGACTGCACGCTGACCTTTTGCTTGGAGGAGCTGTCCTTTACATTATTTTCGTTATACACGCTGACGGCAAACGCGTCGGTGTCGATACGGTACACGGTCGAGGGGATCTCCACCTCTGTCAATGACAGGCAGTTGATAAACGCGCCGAAAAGGATTTTTTGAACGCCGGGCTGCATATTTACCTTTGCAAGTGAATTGCAGTTAAAAAACGCCCACCAGCCGATGGTTTTTACCGACGAGGGAATAGAAACGGTTTCGATTTCGGAATCGCAGAAGGTTCCCGTACCGATTTCGGTCAACACAGCGCCGTCAATGGAATCGGGTATCTTTACGTCGGCTGCGCTGCCTACGTATTGAGTCGTTTTAGCCGTGCCGTCGTCGTTGAGCATATACATCCAGTTACCGTCGGACGATTTCTTTACATCCGTAAAAAGCTCTGAGCCGCTGACAGAAGGTAAAACCGCAGCCAAAACAGCAACAACGAGGATCGCTGCCAATAACAGAGAAACAAATCTTTTCATGCTGCCTCCACAGAAAGATAAATCTTTTGAATTACATCAGTCTATATTCTATATCATTGTACTATCAAAGTGTGGTATTTGTAAAGAAAAATGACGAAATATTAATTATTTTGTTGATTTTTTTAAACAGAAATTGGACAGAAAGGATCATAAAACCCGTTCTGCCCGATGGATGTTTTTATATTCTACTTTAAAAGCATGGGGATGATCGTGTCGCGCTCAACACCGAGCGCCTGAGAAAACTCCTCGGAAACCATTTTTTCGGCTTCCTTTAGTATACGCTCGTCGGAAAGGTGCAGGTGCTTGCCGTTTTCCTGCTGCTCCCGGGCATGCCGGTGGATCAGACGGATCATTGCAACAAGCTGTACGCAGTCGCCGTGCGCAATTGTGCTGCGGAAGGCTTCGGTTCGATCGATCTTATTATCGTTCCACTCGCCAATGTCGGGAAGGTCATCAAGGATTTGACGTACCTCGTCGGCTGAGGCGATATCGCGTATTTTACCGATCAGCTCTAAGTTTTTGACAGGAACAAAAAGGGTCTGGGTTTGTGCGCCAAGCGGCTTGAGCACATAGTACTCTATATCGGAACCGGCAATGTGCTTAACAGTGGTACCCTCAACCGAGCAGACGCCATTGGTGCCGTACATAACCTTTTGACCTTTGCTTAACATGATGACACTTTCTTTCCCTGTTATATTTCAATTCTTTCTTATATTATAGCATAATAAATCAAAATTTGACATAGGCAAATCGAC
>CAMHCD010000106.1 GCA_946183545.1 uncultured Clostridia bacterium | reverse complement strand
CTCCAAAACCGCGTTCCGAGGATACAACTCCTTCTGCCCCTGCCAAACCAAAGAGAACCCCGGACAAACGCGTGGCGCTCGCCGGGGTTCTCGAATAAGGTTTAGGCAATACCGCATAATTCATGTGTGCGGATTGCGCAGCAAGATTTTTCGTCAAGTTGTACAAATAAATTGAGGTAAGGCTGTCGCCTTGCCGAGATTTTTTGGGCAAGCTGACGGAACAAGATTCAAGCAAGCCGTGCGCTTTGAATTGTGCGGTGTTGCCTTTATTTTTACGCGGTTTGCTTTCCCAAAACCACGTCATATTCCGCAAGATATCTTTGCAGATGCGTCGCGTCGCTGATATCGACTGTACCGTCACCGTTGGTATCCGCTAAAAGAAGCTGCTTATCAGAAAAGTCTGCCAGCTCGGCAAGATATCTCTGGATCTCAGTGACATCAGAAATCGTGACGCTGCCGTCGAGGTTGGCGTCGCCGTATAACTTGACATCAACAGGCAGTTCCTTGCCGCAGTAAGCGCCGTAATTGACCTGTTCCGTTTTCAGCGTTGAGCCGTCGCTGTTTTTCCAGGTGACGGTGCAGCTGTCTATCGTCCACTTTGCGTAGAGCGTCTTATCGCTTGATGAGCCTGCCGGAATACTTGTGACAGGCGTACCGGTGCAGTTTGCATTATCATACCAACCGCCAAACGTATCGTGTTCACGGGTAGGAGCTGCAAACGAGGAAACGCCAACATTATTGGCATAAGTTGAAGGATTGCCCGATGCGTTCGTGCCGCCGTTCAGAACGTAAGTAATGTTGTAGTTAGTGACAAGCGACTTTGTGTCCGTATAGCTTGTGCCGTTGAATGTAACGCTTGCGGTAGCTGTGTAGCCCGAAGTTGTTACATCTGCGTTGACTGTTGCAGTCAGGCTTGAATTAGCTGAACAGGTAAACGTAGTCGTACAGCTTGAACCGTCTGCCGCCCAGTTCCATGTCGGTGTGTTTGCTGCCATACAGGTGACAGTGCAGACTTTCTTTAAACCGCTATCTGCACCTTTCCCGAGCTTTGCAAAACTTGTGTAGCCGGAAGAACTCTGACCGAGAGCGAGATTTGTTATATACGATGATTCCCAAATACTTTTTGAAGCACTTGCATACAAAACAACAAATTCATCCCCATTATTTCTATAACACCTGAGCCGATAATTATATATATGTAGTTGGACAGATGATGTTTCAGATGTGTTGATCCCCGACCATTCAATCTTGTAGAAATGGTTGTCATAAGTCGAATATCCCGTTGCAGTACCCGATGATGATACAGGCAGGAAATCGGTGAGATAAACATTACTATCCGCGCTTGCCGAAAGCGGCACGATGGTGAACAGGCTGAATACCATGATGAGTGATAACAGGATGCTCACGGATTTTTTTTAAGTTTGTTTCATAATCTTCCTCCTTGTATGAAGTTTTTTATTCATGCATCGATCAAATTGTTTCATTTTAGTCTGTTCGCTGACACGAGGATACCTACCCCTCTCTTTCTGTCAAGACACATTGATAATATATTATACAGTATTTTCAAAGAAACGTGCAGACAGTTTCAAAAAGATTGCAAAACCGCCGAAAACAACGGTTCTATGCGGAGAACGCTGACATTCCCTTGCGTAAATCAAACAAACTTCCTACCCCAAATCAAAGCCAAAATGACCCGATAATGACCGCAAAACAGCCAACCACAGGTAGCAGAAAATACAAAACCTAAAGTGGTTAAATTATCTTAAATCATCCAAATGGGAATCATAAAGCAATCGCGGTTGATTGCGGAAAGCTCCTCGCGCAAGCACAGGATCGCGCCTGTTCCACGTGGTGTAGACGCCTTATCGAGCACTTTGAAAGCGCTTATAAGCTGAGCGCTCGGAGAGGTGCTTTTCTTTATCTCAAGAGGGTGCAGCTCGCCGTCGCTTTCGATAACCATATCGATTTCGTTCGAGTCTTTGTCGCGATAATAGTGCATAATAAAATCTTTAGCGCAGTTAAAGTAAGTCTTGCGAATTTCTGCAACAGTGTAGTTTTCAAGTATCGCGCCGTTGATTGCGCCGTTCATCAAAATCTCGGGACTGCTGTATTTTGTCAGAATCGAAAAATGAAAAAAGTGCGATAAAACCTGAATGAATCGAGGTTTTATCGCACTGCTTAGCCGAAGATGATATTATTTTACCATGGAAGCAACTTCTGCAGCGAAGTCGTCCTGTCTCTTCTCGATGCCTTCGCCCTTCTCAAAGCGAACGAACTTGGTGATAGCGATCTTGCCGCCGAGCTGCTTGGCAACGCTGTTGACATACTGAGAAACGGAGCTCTTGTTGTCCTTGACGAACTCCTGGTCTACCAGGCAGTTCTCCTTGTAGTACTTGTTGATCTTGCCCATAACGATCTTGTCGGCGATCGCCTCGGGCTTGCCCTCGTTGAGTACCTGCTGACGCATAACTTCCTTCTCGTGCTCGAGAACCTCAGCGGGAACCTCGTCTCTGTTGAGGTAGGGAGTGTTGAGCGCTGCGATCTGCATGGCAACGTCCTTGCCGCAGGCTACGAATTCGGGCTTGTCGGCTACGTCGGTGTCGAAGTTGACCAGAACGCCGATCTTGCCGCCGGCGTGTACGTAAGCTACGCAAGCGCCTTCCATGCGCTCAAAACGGCGAACCTGGATGTTCTCGCCGATGGTGAGCACCTTCTCCTGCAGCATTTCTGCAACAGTCTGGTCGGAACCGGAAGCCTTGAGTGCCAGAAGCGCCTCAACGTCTGCGGGGTTCTGCTCCATAACGGTCTGTGCGCAAGCCTTGACGAAATCCATGAAGGAATCGTTCTTCGCAACGAAGTCGGTCTCTGCGTTGACCTCGATCACAACGCCGACCTTGTTGTCAGCGGTGGTGGTAGCGTAAGCAACGCCCTCGGCAGCGATTCTGCTTGCCTTCTTAGCCTGCTTAGCCAGACCCTGCTCTCTTAAAAAGTCGATTGCTTTATCCATATCGCCGTCAGCCTGAGTGAGTGCCTTTTTGCAGTCCATCATGCCGCAGCCGGTTTTTTCTCTGAGTGCCTTTACGTCCTGAGCGGTAAATGCCATTTGAAAAACTTCCTTTCGTTTAATATTCTATATTGGAATTATTCCTCGGTGGTCTCCTCGGCAGGCTCCTGAGCGGCAGCGCCCATCTGGCCTTCCTTGCCCTCGATCACAGCGTTCGCCATAGCGCCTGCGATCAGCTTGACAGCGCGGATAGCGTCGTCGTTGCCGGGAATAACGTAGTCGATCTCGTCGGGGTCGCAGTTGGTATCAACGATCGCAACGATCGGGATATTCAGCTTCTTTGCCTCGGAAACAGCGATTCTCTCTTTTCTGGGGTCAACGATGAAGAGTGCGCCGGGCATCTCGGTCATGTCCTTGATGCCGCCGAGGAACTTTTCGAGCTTCTCGATCTCAAGGTTGAGCTTGATGACTTCCTTCTTGGGAAGCAGATCAAAGGTGCCGTCCTCCTGCATGGTGCGGAGCTGCTTGAGACGGGCGATTCTTCTGCGGATGGTGGCGAAGTTGGTGAGCATACCGCCCAGCCATCTTGCGTTGACATAGTAAGCGCCGGCTCTCTCAGCCTCGTCCTTGATGGAATCCTGCGCCTGCTTCTTGGTGCCGACAAAGAGAATGTTCTTGCCCTCTGCGGAAAGCTCGCGAACGAAGCTGTAAGCCTCTTCGAGCTTCTTGACGCTCTTCTGCAGGTCGATGATGTAGATGCCGTTGCGCTCGGTGAAGATGTACTCCGCCATCTTGGGGTTCCATCTTCTTGTCTGGTGGCCGAAGTGTACGCCTGCCTCCAGAAGTTGTTTCATAGAAACTACTGCCATTGTGTTTTCCTCCTTAGGTTAAAACCTCCGCTGCGCTTTGGATTTTGTCAGCGATCTAACGGCGGCTGCCGTCACCTGTCTGACAAGCGTCAGCGTGCGAATTGCTCTAATATTATACCACAGAATCCGGAAAAATCAAGGTTTTTTTTAAATTTTAAGTGATAAGTGTTTAGTGGCAAGTGGTAAGTGGTTAGTTGATTTTACAGAAACCTTTCCTATCATATCGACTTTCATATACGGACACATACGTATGCCGGGAGACCATAAAGGTCTCCCCTACAGGCTCTGTCATAAAGAACTATCAAACCTCACCGTAGGGGACGGCATCCCTGACGTCCCGTAATGCCTGACGTTTGGTTCAGCGGGACGTGTAGGAACCCGTCCCCTACGGAAAGCGAGGCTGGATTAATCAGCGTTTACCTAAACAACAAAAAAACCAAGCACTCCGGAAAGCGCTTGGTTTTCTGATTAAGCTACGTTCAGGTCAAAGAAACGTACGCCGCCCAGCTCTGTGAGGAACGTCTGAGTTTCGTGCCAGGAGCTGTAGCCGATGTAGAAGCAAAGAACACGGTGCTGTACCGCGGAGCCGTTCTGGTCGAAAATGAACGAAACGGCGTTTCTGACGTCCGCATTCGGCTCGATATCGGTGTCGCCGAAATACTGGTACTGCGAGATGATCTGGTCAATGGACGATGTGTTTGAACGGTTCATTGCGTCTCTGATGGACTGCGCTACGAGCGCGCAGCCGGTGTAACCCATGGTACCTGCCTCACCCATGACAAGTCTCTCGAGCTTTGCTCTGTCGTAAGAGGACAGGCTCACCATCGAGGGGCTGTAGCCGGTGTCGGGGTTGGGAATGCTCACAAGGTATCCGGTGGAATAGCTCGGAGCTTCATATCCGGAGGAGCTGTCGCTGTAATCATAATCATAGTCGTCATGGCTGACGGACTCGCTCTTCTTGGGGCTTTCGCTCTTCTCCGTTGCCTTAGCCTTGGTTTCCTTGGTCTCGGACTTCTCGGTCTCCTTGTTGGATTCCTCGGTCTTCTTCGCCTCGGTCGCCTTGGTGGATTCTTCCTTCTTTTCAGTAACCTTTTCTGTGGCAGCTTCCGTTTTCTTGGCTTCGGTTGCCGCCTGCGTTGTCTGCACTGTGGCAGCGCTCAGCTCGGTAAAGGGCATGGTGGTCAGCGAGACGCAGTTGTCGCGGATGACCGTGCTGAAACGGTCGATGTTGCCAACTGCAAGGGACGCTGCCTTGCTGTCCTCATACGCGTCGACATTGGGTGCCAGCGTCGTGGTCGGAATGACCAGTGCCGCGGTCGCGAGAACTGCCGCGCAGGCAAATGACGCTGCCTTTACGCCCTTACGGGTCTTTGCGGTTTTGGTTGCTTTGCCGGGCTGTGTCTTAGCGTATCGCTTTTCACTTCCATAGTGTCTCTTATTTGTCGCTCTCAAAAATTTGTCCTCCCTTTGATTCCCGCGTCCGCACCCGTGCACATATATATGTATATAATATATATACGCATGGGGGACTCGCAGACGCGATGTCTTTAGTCGTTAAATTTTATCAAACACACAACATCAACTGTATTAAAACATACTTTTTTGCAAATTGCAAGTCGACCCCTCCGAATCGGCTTGTAACCTTGATTACAAGCGTGTTACAATTAGGCTTTTTAATTTCATTACGAAATAATCCTTTGTGTATTATTTACAAAATTATCTTCATAATCTAGTAGAATCCGCTGAATCGTGAAAAATTCAAAAAATTTCAATTTTTCCCGAAAAATAGCCATTTTCGGGGCTTTTTTGCCGTCACGGGCGGCGGACACGAGACGATCACCGCGTCTTCGCCGATCAACTGTATTTTCTCCCACGGAATAATAAAATCCTCGCTTTTTCCGAATATTCCAAAGAAGAAATTTCGTCCAAATATTACAAAAGCTACAATCTTTGCGCTTTTTGTTTCCAACATAATGTCATCTACGTATCCGATACGCGCCCCGTCGACCGCGCTGATCACTTCCTTGCGCCGCATTTCTGTCAGTCTGCATTTCATGCTTCTCACTCCCCTGAATCCTATGCCGCGGACGGATATGAATATGCATTGACTTTTGCCTTTTGATTTGATAAAATAGGATTGATATAAACTAACGGAGGACGATATTATGGATTATGTACTGATGACCGACGCTTCCTGCGACCTTACCCAAAAGCAGGTTGACGAAACCGGAGTAGTGGTTCTCCCCATGGAATTTGAGATTGAGGACAAGACCTTTTTGCATTACCCCGACTGCCGTATGATGGAGCTCGACGAGTTCTATCAGTATATCCGCGACGGCGTTTATCCCAAAACAACGCAGATCAACGTGGAATCATTCAAGAGTTACTTTGAGCGCTACCTCAGAGCCGGCAAGAACGTGCTCTACACCGGTATCCCCACCGGTCTGAGCGGTACCTTCAACACCTGCATGATCGCCGTTGAGGAGCTGCGCGAGAAATATCCCAAAAGAAAGATCGTCGCGCTGGATTCCTGCTGTGATTCCGCCGGTCTCGGTCTGCTGATCTATCTCGCCGGCAAGAAATACGCCGAGGGCGCTTCGATGGACGAGCTGATCGACTATATCGAGACCACCAAGCATCAGGTAGCGCACTGGTTCATCGTGGACGATCTTGACCAGCTCAAACGCGGCGGCAGGATCTCGTCCGTGGCGGCTACCTTCGGCAAAGCATTGCAGATCAAGCCGCTCATCAGCTGCGACGAGGTCGGCAAGCTGATCAACGTCGGCAAGATCCGCGGCAAGAGCAACGTCAACAGCACGCTCATCAAATACCTCAAGCGCGACGGCGAGAATCTCAAGAAGTCGACGGTATTCGTCGCCCACGCCGACAATATCGAGGGCGCCAAGGCGCTGCGCAAGGAGATCAAGGGCATGTGCAAGGACGTCCAGATCTGCGACATCGGTCCCGTTATCGGCGCTCACGTCGGCTCCGGTATGCTCGCGGTCGTATTCCTCGGCAAACGCAACCCCGTAGCCTAGTGCCGGTGGGCACTTTCTCCGTGTAGACAGCATCATCTGACGGATAACTTCGGTACCCGCGTCGTA
>CAMHCD010000105.1 GCA_946183545.1 uncultured Clostridia bacterium | reverse complement strand
TGGGCTGTCGCTGTCGTGAGCCGCTCCCGTGCGCAAAATCGGCAGCGGCTCTATACCGGTTCCCTTGACGGCGCGGAGGTATTCCACGGCTAAGATATTGTTGGGAGAAGCAAGCACCTGCGCGGTTTGCTCACCGCAAGCCGCCTCCACCGCCTGATGTAAAGCACGCGGATAGTATTCCCCCCGCGACATCAGCTCGGCAACACGCGACTGTACGTCCGGGCTATGCGCCGCCTCAGCCGCAGCCGAGAGCAGAGACAGGTCGTCCGTCTCGCAACCGAAGGCAAGCGTGTCCACACAGGAAAAGCTGCCTGCAACAGCCACACCGCCGCTCGCAAAGCGCTGCGCGTTTGAGACAGCGCGCACTACGGGCAGCTCAACGACCAAATCCGCTCCGTTGCGCAGAGCTGTTTGAGCACGCTCAAATTTGGAGCAGATCGCAGTTTCGCCGCGCTGAGTAAAGCTTCCGCTCATAACGGCGACGACCGGCTGATCTTTTTGCTGTTTTACCTGCCGCAGCAGGTAGGCATGGCCGTTGTGAAACGGATTAAACTCACAAATTACCGCTACCGCCATAAAACTCCTCCTAAAAATGACAATAAAAATGAAAAAAATCTCAAAAAGCACTTGAAAAATCACTATTAGTATAGTATTATATATGGTATCTTTGTGTATATTATACATTACCCTTGCGATTAAATCAACCATAAGGAAGGAATTATTGACAATGAAAGTATTAGTTATCAACGCCGGCAGCTCTTCGCTGAAATATCAGCTCATCGACATGACCGACGAATCCGTACTTGCAAAAGGCAACTGCGAAAGAATCGGCACCGACGGTGCGTTTATCGGCTTTAAGACCGCCGACGGTCAAAAGATCGAGCGCCCGACAGAGATGAAAAACCACACTCAGGCTTTTGAAGCCGTTAAGGACGCTATACTCGATCCCGAGTACGGCGCTATCAAGGATCTGAGCGAAATCACCGCAATCGGTCACCGCGTGGTACAGGGCGGCTCGTTCTTTGACCACAGTGTACTGATCGACGACGAGGTACTTGAAAAAATCCAGGAGCTCTCTCCCCTGGCGCCTCTGCATAATCCCGCGCACATCCAGGGCATCAACGCCTGCACCGACGTTTTCGGCAAAGACGTTCCCCAGGTTGCAGTATTCGACACCGCGTTCCACCAGACAATGCCCGAAAAAGCGTATATGTATGCAGTTCCGTACGAGTATTATGAAAAGTACGGCGTAAGAAAGTACGGCTTCCACGGCACATCCCACCGCTACGTCAGCGCAAAGATGGCTGAGATCATGGGCAAGCCGATCGAAGATCTTAAGATCATCACCTGCCACATCGGCAACGGCTCCTCGATCACCGCAGTTGACGGCGGCAAGGTTATTGACACCACTATGGGTCTTACTCCCTTGGGCGGATTTTTGATGGGCACTCGCTCCGGTTCGCTCGATCCCTCGGTCGTTACCTTCATTGGTGAAAAAGAGGGCATGAGCTATGCCGAGGTTTCGGACATGCTCAACAAGAAGTCCGGTCTGCTTGGCATTTCCGGTGTTTCCTCCGACGACCGCGACGTTACCGCCGCCGAGAAAGAGGGCAACCACAGAGCTAAGCTCGCTCATGACATGCTGTATTATCAAATCGCGCAGTACATCGGCAGCTTTTATGTTGCGCTGGGCGGCTGCGACGCTATCGTATTCACCGCCGGTCTGGGTGAGAATCAGCCTTCTCTGCGCGAGGGCGTTTGCAACTACCTTGAGTGCCTCGGCGTTAAGCTGGACAAGGATGTTAACAACGCTACTATCCACGGCAAGCAGGGCAAGCTGACCGCCGACGATTCCAAGATCCGCGTTGAGCTGATCGCAACCGACGAGGAAATGGTTATCGCAAGAGATACCAAGGCTATCGTTGACAATCTGTAATACATAAAAACTTACGGTCGGGATGATTCAAACCATCCCGACCGTTTTTCTCTGCGTGTTGTACCGCCGTTGATGACGTTTACTGCCCAGTCATACGTCACAAAAAACGAATCAGTCATATCAACCTGTTGACCCGCCGTTGATGACGCTTACTGTACAAATAAGCGTTGCCAAAAACGAAGTGGTCATATCACTGTGTTGACACGCCGTTTATGTCGTTTATTGTCCAGCCAGACATCACAAAAAGCGAATCAGTCATATCAACGTGTTGACCCGCCGTTGATGAAGCTTACTATCCAACCAAACGTTACCAAAGGCGGAGTTAAAATAAGCGGAGTTAAACTAATTCGTGTTTGCGGTCGCCCATGATGGTATCGCGCGAGTCGCGGAACAGCAGGGTGACGCACCAAACCGCGGCGAGTCCGACAAGGATATAAATGATCCTGCTGACCACGCCCGACTGACCGCCGAAAATAAACGCGACCAAATCAAATTGAAAAATACCGACGCTGCCCCAGTTAAGGCCGCCGATAATTAAAATCGCCAAAGCTATTTTATCAAGCATTCCTAATCCTCCTTACGAATGATGATAATAGTTTTGACGGATTTTTTTATAATATTCAAAAATTATTTAACTTAAAAAGATCGCCAGCAAGCCCGAGATCAACAGACCCAAAAACATCATACCCACGCCTACAAGACGGGTGACCTTCATGGCTTTTTGCAGCTTGAACTTACGTATCATGCTCTCGGTCGGAAACGGCAAAAGGAGCAGAAGCACACCCAAGACCGCGCAGCAGGTAATGGCGAGCGCAGCGCCAAAGGGCTTTGCCATCGGGAAAATGAACATACCTACCGTAATACCGAACAGGCACACCACGTTGATCATTGAAAACGGCTTGGCAAAACGGTTTGATAGGTTGTAATACTGCAGGTTTTTCTTCTCGCAATCCTCACTGCAGTACATATCGTCGTAGGAAATCTCTTTTCCGCAGAATTCACATTTTTTCATATCATTGACTCCTTTAGCGGTCTGATAAACATTGTACCACATTTGAAGATTATTTTCAATAGCAGTTTTGTCAACCACCGCTTTAATATAGTATTGACAATACCGGCCATACCTGCTATAATGTAAACCAGAAACTTGTGAAAGGTTGACATTATGACTGCATCAAAAAAACTTACTCCACTAACCATGGCGCAAATCGCCGTTTGTACAGCGCTGCTGTGCGTGTTGTCCCCCATAGCCATCCCCTCTCCTATTTTGGTACCGATAACCTTGCAGGTGCTGGCGGTGGTTTTGACAGCGCTTATCCTCCCCGCTCCGCATGCGGTAGCGGCACAGTTGCTTTATACCGTGCTGGGAATTTGCGGACTGCCGGTATTTTCCGGCGGCAAAAGCGGCTTTGCGGCAATAGCGTCGCCTACCGGCGGTTTTATCATCGGCTTTATTATTGCATCACTTCTTATCAGCCTGCTCAAGGGCAGCGGCGAAGGAAAAGGCGCGGTGCTGCGGTTTATTCTTGTTTCGGTATTTGTAGGTATTCCTGCCGTTTATATACCCGGCATTTTATGGTTCGCCTTTATCCAGCAGGTGGATGTGCTGACCTCCGCCAAGCTTGTAGCTGCTTCATTTATATTGCTTGACATCGCCAAGTGCGTTGCAGCCGCACTGATAGCGATTCCTGTCAGGAAGGCGTTAAAACATATTAACTAATTATACAAAGGGGAGGCCGTGCGGTCTCCCCTTTGTATTTTCAAATCGTTTATGAATCAAAGATCAGTTTTTCCAACAGCTTCTGCACGGTTTCCTCTATGTTGCCTGCGGTTACCGGCACGGTGCTGTCGGCGTATTTTTCATACAGCGGCTTGCGGTAATCATAGACAGCTTCGAGCGTTTCGTTTTTTCGGAACGCGATGCCGCGCGTGGTTATGTTTGTAACGCGGCGTTTGATCTCGTCAAAGGGCACATCGATATACACGACCCTGCCGAGCGAGCGCAAATGCTCCATAGCGGTTTTGCCGAGCACCATCGAACCGCCTGTTGCCACCACGGTATGGTCACATTCGAGCGCGCTGCCTGCTTCTTCCTCGAGCGCCAAAAAAGCGTCGAGCCCGTCCTCGTCCAATATCTGCTGCAGCGGTTTGTTTGCCATGCGGCTGATGACCAAATCGGTATCTATAAACGAATATCCCAAAGCTTTTGCAAGCAATACGCCCAGCGTGCTTTTTCCCGAGCCGGGCATACCTATCAATATAACGTTGTTCATTACAGGATCCTGATATTCAGCGAATCGGTGCTGGAGGTCGGGACTGTTTTGTTTGAGGACAATACAACGACTGTGTCGCCCTTTTCCACCAAGCCCGTGCTGAGCGCCTTTTCCATCGCCTGATTTGTGATGTCGTCTGAGGTGAGCATCTCCTTGCCCACCAAAGCGGTAACGCCCCAGTTAAGGCAGAGCTTGCGGCAAACCCGTTCGCTGGTAACTACCGCGATCACAGGCACCTCGGGACGGTAATGAACCATAGCCCTTGCCACTTTACCCGTAGCGCTCTCAACGATGATCGCCTTGGCTCCGATCTTTTGGGCAATGTCCTTGGCGGCGCGGCAAATGCTGGAACGGAAAACATTGCTGTCTTCCAAGCCGTACTTTTCTACATAATACCGCAGAGCCACGCTCTCGTCGTTATTCTCAGCCTCGGTGCAGATGGAATCAAGCGCGTGTACGCTTTCAACGGGATACTTACCTGCCGCCGATTCGCCGGACAGCATTACCGCGCTGGTACCGTCGTAAACAGCGTTTGCAACGTCGCTGATCTCCGCACGGGTGGGACGCGGCGAGGTGGTCATGCTCTCGAGCATCTGGGTAGCGGTAACAACATATTTGCCCTTTGCAACGCATTTGCGGATGAGTGTCTTTTGGATCTCGGGCAGCTTGATGAACGGGATCTCTACGCCCATATCACCGCGCGCTACCATGATTCCGTCGGCGTAATCCATGATAAGATCCATGTCGTCAACGCCGCTTTGGTTCTCGATTTTCGCGATTATTTCTACGTCCTCGTAACCGATGCTGTCAATAAAGTCGCGTAAGGTGCGCACGTCCTCATGATTGCGCACAAAGGAAGCCGCAACTACATTTGCGCCCTGTCCCAAGCCGAATTCAATGTCGCGTCTGTCCTGCGCGCTGACATATGGCATACTGATATGATAACCGGGAATATTTATGCTCTTGCGGTTTTTAAGCTCTCCGCCCTTGTTGACCTTGGTAACGATACTGTCGGGCTGCACCTCTGTAACGATCAGTGAGATCATACCGTCGTCAAGCAGTAGCTCTCTGCCTATAGCCTGACTGCCCTCGTTAAAGAACAAATCAATAAGCTTTGGATAAGACACCGCCACGCCGTCAACGTCACCCTCGTCGCGCTGCTTGTACAGCGTAAAGGTAGCTCCCTCATTGAGCTTTACCATACCCTCGCGGAAGGTGGCAACGCGCACCTCGGGACCCTTGGTGTCGAGCAAAATAGAAACATTCTTTCCGCTCTCCTCGATGGCTTCGCGTATGGTGGCAAAGGTACCGGCAAGGCTCTCGTGGGTACCGTGTGACATATTGACACGCGCTACGTTCATGCCAGCGTCAATCATTTTGAGCAGCATTTCCTTTGTATCGCAGGCAGGACCTATCGTACAAATAATTTTGGTTTTTCTCATATCGTACATCCTCCTATAATTAGTATTTCTCAAAAAACTATCTATCATTGATTATATACTATATTTACAGTATTTTCAATGGGAAGATTATATTTTACGTAATATTATTGCTTATTTTATAACAAAAACAAAGCGCCCGCGGCAGCTGTGTACCGAAGACGCTTTGAAATGATTTAAACTTACAGTTTGTCTACCGCTCCGATAAAGAACGGAGTGTATGTATCGGTGTCTATGAGCATATAGAGGAAGGGTCGGTTAAGATAAACCTTATGCGGCTCTATGATTTCGGGAGCCGCGCCGGGTTCTACTATGATCGCGGTAACAGCCGCCGCCTTAGTGCCTGCCTCATTAACATCAATAGCAGTCTTGTGGATCACTCTGCTGATGAAGGGCTTGTACACAGCGCCGGTGACCATGTTGGAAAAGTCTGCTTTTTGAGGGCTGAACGCATTGGTGATACCCATATCCTGCAAGGGTTCTTTCAGCAAAACGCTGTAGTCCAGCTTGAACTTGGGCAGCTCGATATCAACAGGCTCATTTTTTGCGTATTTCAGCAGGCTGCGCAGCTTTGTGCCGGTAAGGGAATCTAAGTATGTTTTAAGCGTAACCCCTGCGTCGGGAACGATCGCCGCAAACGCGTAATGATAATCGCTGAAGTACTTATAGAAGCCTGCGGCGTTAGTGTCTTTGATATAATGGTTTTCTTCCGAGGTAAGATATTCAACGTCGGACTTTGTTGAGTCGGCGTTGGTAAACTTATCCTCTCTAACATCCCATCTCTGGTCAAACTGTCTTGCCCACTTGCCGTCAAAGGCGAGCGCGTTGACAAGGCACATCATCGAATCGGGATCGATATCGTCGATAACGGAGGGGATCATACCGTCGGTGTTATCGTTTACCCAGCCGTTTATTTTTTGAACTGCGTTGCTGTCAAACGGGAGCTTTTCGATAGATGCGTTGTAATTCTCCTTTATTGTATTTGTATAGTCGCTGTTCAGTGTCAAAGAGGGCAGGCTGCTGTTGACCCATGCGGAATTTGCAATGGAAAACTTGCTCGACTCCATGAAGGGGTTATCGGAAACATTTGTATTGTTGATGTAGTTTTTGCAGTAGCGGTTGAGGGTATCGCGCGAGATACCGAGAGTCTGCTCCATCTGGCTCAGGGTTTTTCCCCTTGCGCCGGTTTGCGCCATACCGAGCGCACTCATTACGGACAGAGGCGAATCGTCCGCGGCACCACCCTCAAGGAAAGCATCTTCAAAATCCTCGACCGCCTGCATCCCAAAAAGATTGTGATGGTCAGCAGCTCACCACAAGTCCGCTATCCCGACTT
>CAMHCD010000104.1 GCA_946183545.1 uncultured Clostridia bacterium | reverse complement strand
AGTACGCTGCCTTTCATTATAGTTCAGATCGCGTACTTTGACTTTGAAGTAATCCGAACGTTCGCGTTTTGCGGGAAAAGATCATCAAGTACGCTGCCTTTCATTATAGTTCAGATCGCGTACTTTGACTTTGAAGTAATCCTCACGTCCGCATTTCGCGGTAAAAGATCATCAAGTACGCTGCCTTTCTTAATTATAACAACTGTTTTCCAAAGCACTCATTGTAGGGGAGACCCTTGCGGTCTCCCGCAAGCTTTGCGCACCGTCTTGACCGAACCGAGATCGAGTGCTAAACGTTTTGTTCTCAACCGCGGAACGGTCAAGACCGTTCCCTACGGGCGTTCGTTGTGATCCTGTAGTTTTAATTCAACTCTCAACTCTAAACTCTAAACTCTAAACTCTAAACTCTACTTATGGTATTTTCCCCCGCTGCTGATCTCAAACGCGCGGTAGACTTGCTCGCACAAAATCATCCTTGCCATTGTATGAGGAAATGTCATGCGGCTCATGCTCAGGCGCAGGTCGGCGCGCTGCTTGACCGCGTCGCTCAGTCCGTAGCTTCCTCCGATGATAAAATCCACTGTGCTTTTGCCGGACAGCGCCACGCTGTCGAGCTTTTGCGCAAGCTCCTCACTGGATAACTGCCTGCCCTCAATACACATTGCCGCCACATAGTCGGAAGAATTGATCTTTGAAATGATGCGTTTCCCCTCAGCTTCGATGACCTCGGCGATCTGAGCTTCGTTGGGTGTGTTGCTGCGTATGCGTTCCTCGCCAAGCTCGGTGATATTGAATTTGCAAAACGCTCCAAGCCGCTTGCTGTATTCGGCGATAGCGTCCACAAAGTATTTTTCCTTGATTTTTCCTATACAAATGATATTGATTTTCAACATTAAAAAATCACGCTCTTTACGGTTATCTGTCCCGGCGCAACGTCGAGTGTAAAGTCTGTGTTAAGCTTCATACCTGCGCGCATAAGCTCCGCCACAGCGGTACGCAGCGCTACTTCGGGCGTGTTGTTCTGCTCGCTTAGATGACCAAGCATAAGCCGCAGGGTGCCGCTTCGCACCAGTTCGCAAAGCTCCGCGGCACATGCCTCGTTTGACAGATGTCCCCTGTCGGACAAAATGCGGCGTTTAAGCGGATACGGATATGGTCCGGTTTTAAGCATGTCTATGTCGTGATTTGATTCGATAACCGCAAAGTCGCTCTGCTTTGCCGCAGCGCGTACCTGCGGCAGCATAACGCCCATATCGGTAGCAATCAGCGCCCGCTTTCCGTCGGATGCGGTCACCAAATAACAGCAGCTTTCCGCCGCGTCATGAGGGGTGTCGATCCGCTTTATCTGCATATTGCCGACCGCCGCCTCATCCTCGATTATATGTATGTCGGCATTCGGCGGCAGCTTGCCGCTGTTGCTAAGGGCGGTCATGGTTCCCTGACTTGCGTAAATGGGCAAGCCGTACTTTTTGGCAAGTACCCTCACGGCGGCGCAGTGATCGATATGCTCGTGCGTGATAAACAGCGCGCCTACGTTCTGCATGCTTAGGTTGTTTGCCTCCATTGCAAGCTCTATCTGCTTGCAGTTTCTGCCGGCGTCAATAAGCACACCCTCGCCCGCGCTGCCGACATAATAACTGTTTCCCTTACTTCCGCTGAACAGCGGTACCGCCTTTGCCATATGATCACCTCGTGTAATACTGATAT
The DNA here is from genome assembly GCA_946183545.1 of uncultured Clostridia bacterium. Classification (GTDB taxonomy): domain Bacteria; phylum Bacillota; class Clostridia; order Oscillospirales; family Acutalibacteraceae; genus Ruminococcoides. Next base: position 5,344 of record CAMHCD010000104.1, on the reverse strand, counting down.
ATCATATCACTATTTATCAAAAATTGCAATAAAAAAGGACAGCCGTTTGACTGTCCTTGTAATTATCCTTGATTATGCTCTGAGCTCTTCCTGGATATCGCCGGTGTAGTAAACCTTTTTGATATCCGCGCCGAGGGAACGGAACTTTTCAACAACATCCTCGTAGCCTCTTTCGATAAACTGGATGCTGGAGATCTCTGTAGTACCCTTGATAACCAAAGCCGCTATGATCATCGCCGCGCCTGCTCTGAGGTCGGTCGCCTTGACGGGAGCCGCTGTCAGCGGAGTACCGCCCTCGATAATAGCGAGTCTGCCCTCAACAGAAATATGCGCGCCCATGCGGATAAGCTCGCTGATGTACTGGTAGCGGTTATCCCACACGTTTTCGTTAACGATACTTGTACCCGGTACGCTCATCAGCAGCGCGGTAAACTGCGGCTGACAGTCTGTCGGGAAGCCGGGATGCGGCATGGTTTTTATATTGCAGCGCTTGAGGGGCTTGACGGTAGCGTCAATAGTAAGCGCCTCGTCATATTCGGTGATTTTGCAGCCCATCTCGCGGAATTTAGCGGAAATGGATTCCAAATGCTTAGGAGTGATATTCTTGATTGTTACGCAGCCGCGTGTTGCCGCCGCAGCGCACATATAGGTACCTGCCTCGATCTGGTCGGGAATGATGGAATAGGTGATGCCGTGCATATAGGACACGCCTCTTACCTTAATAACATCGGTACCTGCGCCTCTGATATCAGCGCCCATGGAGTTAAGGAAGTTGGCAAGGTCAACGATATGAGGTTCCTTTGCCGCGTTCTCGATGATGGTAAGACCCTTGGCTCTGCAAGCTGCCAGCATGATATTCATGGTAGCGCCTACGGAAACAACGTCAAGATAGATATGGCTTCCGGTCAGGCCTTCCTCACAGTCTGCTTCAATGATAGCGCCGTCAACCAAACGGGTCTCCGCGCCGAGCGCTTCAAATCCCTTAAGGTGCTGGTCGATAGGACGAACGCCGAAGTTACAACCGCCGGGCAGCGCAACCTTAGCCTTGCCGTATTTGCCGAGCAATGCGCCGAGCAAATAGTAGGACGCGCGCATACCGCGTACCAGTTCGGTTACCGCGGAGCAGGTTCTGATATGGGTAGGATCTATATAGAGAGCGGTTTTATTGATCTTTCTGACCTTAGCGCCCATCTGTTCCAAAATCTTGCTAATGAGAGTAACGTCGCTGATATTCGGGATATTTTCGATCTGGCAAGGCTCATCGCAAAGGATGACTGCGGGGATGATCGCTACTGCTGCGTTCTTGGCGCCGCTGATATTTACCTCACCAAACAGGGGCTTGCCGCCCTTAACAACAAATTTTTCCAATTTGTGTACACTCCAATACTTTGATTGTTAGCTTATTGCAAAGGAACAAAAATTTTCCTGCGTTTGTCCGTATTTTGGGGTCAAACCACAAGATATATTACATTTTTATTAAAACACACTACAGATTGTGGTTACGTTGCTGTAACGCCACAATTCTTCTATAGAAAATGATACTACAATCTTGTAGTAAAGTCAACGCAATATTAAAATTGTAACCGATTTTTGGCAAAACTGTACTCAAATTGTTAAAATGATGTTACATTTATTTTTATTATTAACAAGCAGTGTAAGCTTTTGTTATTTTTTCCCAAAAAGAACTAAAAATCTCGTTTTTTTCTGTTCGAGAACTATTCGAGAATTAACAAAATCTTAATCTTCTGCATTACGGTCTGCCTAAAGGAAAAATATTTCGCTGATATTTCTGTAAAAAGCTCACAAAACAATAACGGCAGAAAAAACTCTTCCACCGTTATTGTTTGAGTTTTAAATTTTTTTATTTATCGGCCTGCAAGGTAATTTCAACCTCGCGTTCTTTTTTGGTATCGGGGTCATAAAGCTTGATCTTGACCTTGTCGCCCTCCTTGTGCTGCTCCAACAGATTGTAGATTTCGGAGAACGAAGATATCTCGGTGCCGTCAAACGCCGTTACGATCTCGCCTTCTTTGACGCCTGCCTTACCGCAGGGACCGTCCTTATCGACCGTCTGGGCGTAAATGCCCTTCTTCACACCGTATTCCTGTGCCGCCGCAGCCGAAATAGCGTTACCGCTGATTCCGATTTTAACGCGACCGGATACATAGCCGTTTTTCATCAAATCGTCCACAATGCTCTTAACAGTTGCCGAAGGAATACAAAAGCCCATGCCCTCGTATTCTTCCTTGACGATTTTTGCCGAAGCAATACCGATGACCTGACCGTAAAGATTTACGGCGGGACCGCCCGAGTTACCGGGGTTGATGGCGGCGTCGGTCTGGATATATTTTACAAGATTCTTTGACGAAGCATCACGGTTCAGCGCGGAAACAACGCCCTTTGTCATTGAGTTTGCAAAGTCGATGCCGCCCGGGTTGCCTATAATAATAAGGTCGTCGCCGAGCTCCAGTTTTTCGGAATCGCCGAACTCAACCGCAGTCAAATTACTTGCGCCGTCCATTTTCAGCACAGCGAGGTCGGTACGCGAATCAAAGCCGACAACGCCTGCAGTGTATGTTTTACCCTTTGCGTCTATCACCTTGAGGCTGTACATCGTCTTGCTGTTTCCGATCACATGTGCGTTTGTCACAACATAGCCGTCCTTGGTGATAATGGTTCCGCTTCCCTGTGATTCTACAGTGCCGTCCTTTTCGGTACAGCACTGGATGGAAACAACAGCGTCGGACACTTTATCATAAGCATAAGTGGAATTGTATTTTTTGTCATCCTTATCGGCAGGCTGTCCGTTGAGCTTTAAGCCCTCAAAGTCCTTTATCACCTTATCGCTGTAATCGGACTCCTTATGATTTTCGGCAGGCTGAGTTGACTGCTCATTGGGAGCGGGCATTTCAAATCCGCCGTTCGGAATTGTAAAGCTGTTGAATGGATTATCTCCGTTGTTTTTGGTCTCTTCTTTAGTGCTGCCGTTTTGGAAAGTCATAAAGATCATTCCGCCGATACTGAACATCAGCAACACGCTGAGCACAACGATAACGATTATCAAGCCCTTATTGGTTTTGCTCTTTGGAGCCGGAGCTGCAGTACGCTGAGGCTCAAACGGTCTTTCCTGAAGCGGCATACTCTGCGCATACGGACGCGGCTGCTGCTCGGGTCTGCCGGTATAAGGACGCGCGTCGCTGTAATCGGGAACAGGCTGTGTCGGACGCGGAGCATAATAACCGGGACGCGGCGGCATGTTCTCCTGACGCATCGGTTGCGGCGGATACTGCTGATTTACAAAACGGTTGTCGGCGTAAGTCGCGGTATGCTCAATAGGGTTATATCCCTGCGGCTGTTCCGCTGCCGGAGAATACGCGTTTTGCTGCATTTCCGGAACAGGCTGCTGCACATTCTGCGGCGCAAAAGGCATTGGCTGCTGAACGTTCTGCGGAACCTCAGGCGCAGGCTGCTGCATATTCTGCGGAGCCTCAGGCACGGGCTGCTGCATGTTCTGCGGAGCTTCAGGCACAGGCTGCTGCATGTTCTGCGGAGCCTCAGGCACAGGCTGCTGCATCAGCGGCTTTTGCGGTTGAAAATCATATGCATCGCCGGGATTGACCGGTACAGTCGGATTTGTTTTTTCTGTAAAAGGACGCTGCGGCTGAGCGTTCTGAAAACCATTGTTAAATTGATTATCCATAATCATTCACCTGAATTCTGTTTGATTCCCATATAGTATACACCCAAAGCAAAAGAAAAGCAACAACGTTAATCTGAAAACTATGTGAATTTTTTATCTCCGCCTTTTTTATCTCCGCCTTTTTTATCTCCGCCTTTGAAAACGTATAGCTTTTCGGAAATCTTTATCAACGGCGGGTTTAATGTCAAGCTTTACGGTATGATACACCATCATACTTTTATCTCCGCCTTTTTTATCTCCGCCTTTGAAAACGTATAGCTTTTCGGAAATCTTTATCAACGGCGGGTTTAATGTCAAGCTTTACGGTATGATACACCATCATACTTTTATCTCCGCCTTTGAAAACGTATAGCTTTTCGGAAGTCTTCATCAACGGCGGGTTTCAAGTTAGACATTACGTTATGCTTTGTTAATCGGGACGCACTATCATCATTTTTCTCCGCCTTTCAAAACGTATAGCGCTTTTCCATTATACAATCCCCCGTCACTTTACCAAAAAAATAAATCTTTTTTCCGAAAAGCACTTTATCTTTGATGCAATTTATGTTAAAATAAAGGTAACTCGGTAACAGAAGACGTTCTTTTACTGAAATAATATGAAAAAGGAAGATGAAAATGCCATTAGTTAACGCAAAAGAAATGCTGACAAAGGCAAAGGCAGGCCACTATGCGGTCGGTCAGTTCAACATCAACAACTTAGAGTGGACAAAGTCCATTCTGCTCACAGCACAGGAGCTGAATTCTCCTGTCATCCTCGGCGTTTCCGAGGGTGCAGGCAAATATATGTGCGGCTACAAAACCGTAGTTGGCATGGTAAACGGTATGCTCGAAGAACTGAACATCACCGTTCCCGTTGCTCTTCACCTTGATCACGGCTCTTACGAGGGCGCAAAGGCTTGCATCGCCGCAGGCTTTAGCTCCATTATGTTTGACGGCTCACACTATCCTATCGAGGAAAACGTTGCCAAAACAAAGGAACTGGTTGCTACCTGCAACGAGCTCGGCCTTTCTATCGAGGCTGAGGTCGGTTCAATCGGCGGCGAGGAAGACGGCGTTATCGGCGCAGGCGAATGTGCAGATCCTCAGGAATGCAAGATGATCGCAGACCTGGGCGTTACCATGCTGGCTGCCGGCATCGGCAACATCCACGGTAAATATCCCGAAAACTGGGCAGGTCTTAGCTTTGAGACCCTCGACGCTATCCAGCAGCTCACCGGCGAGATGCCTTTGGTTCTGCACGGCGGTACCGGTATTCCTGCCGACATGATCAAGAAAGCTATCGAGCTCGGCGTTTCCAAGATCAACGTTAACACCGAGTGCCAGCTCGCGTTTGCCGCTGCTACAAGAGAGTACATCGAGGCAGGCAAGGATCTTCAGGGCAAGGGCTTCGACCCCAGAAAGCTTCTGGCTCCCGGCGCTCAGGCAATCAAGGACACCGTAAAAGAAAAGATGGAGCTCTTCGGTTCCGTAGGCAAGGCATAAGCACCGCCGCAATAAATCCAAACATAGTACTGACATCTCTTTTTAGGGATGTCAGTTTTTTTAAATAAAAAACAAAAAAATATCGGACACCCGAATGGGTGTCCGATATTTTGGCGGAGGACAAGGGATTTGAACCCTCGCGCCGCGTTAGCGACCTACTCC
>CAMHCD010000103.1 GCA_946183545.1 uncultured Clostridia bacterium | reverse complement strand
ACAATGGTAGACGGCGTTTATGACAGCGATCCCAAGAAGAATCCCAACGCCAAGAAGTACGACTCAATTTCTTTTCAAGAGGTTTTGAGCAAGAACTTGGGCGTAATGGACAGCACTGCGTCAGCACTGTGCAAGGACAACAAGCTGCCTATTTTGGTGTTTAGCATTGAGGATCCCGAAAACATTTACAGAGCGGTATGCGGCGAAGATATCGGTACCGTTGTATCATAAGAAGATATTTTAAATAAATATATATTTAGGAGGAATCCAATATGAACGAACAGCTTAAAAAAGCGGAAGAAAGAATGAACAGACGCATTGACCACCTCTGCACCGAGTATTCGGAGATCAGAGCCGGCAGAGCTAACCCAGCTGTGCTTGATAAGGTCAAGGTCGATTACTACGGCACGCCCACTCCCGTAAACCAGTTGGCTGCGGTTTCCGTAACCGAGGCAAGAACTCTTACTATCCAGCCTTGGGACGCGTCTATTTTAAGACAGATAGAAAAGGCTATCCAGAAGTCGGACATCGGTATCAACCCCATGAACGACGGCAAGATCATCCGTATGATATTCCCTCCGCTTACCGAGGACAGACGTAAGGAGATCGTAAAAGACGTTCAGAAGATCGCAGAGGATTCTAAGGTACAGATCCGCAACGTTCGCCGCGATACCATCGATAAGCTCAAAGCCATGAAGAAAAAGGGCGAGCTGACCGAGGACGATTTAAAGCTGGCAGAAAAGAAAACTCAGGATCTGACAGATAAGTTTACAAAAAAGGTAGATAAGATCTCAGCCGATAAGCAAAAGGAAATTCTGGAGCTGTAATTATGGCATTGTTTGGTAAAAGCAAAAAGCCCGGCGATACAACATCGCAGCTTCCGCAGATATTGCCCGAGCATGTGGGCATAATCATGGACGGCAACGGAAGATGGGCAAAAAAGCGAGGCTTGCCGCGTAAGGCAGGTCACCGAGAGGGAGCAAAGACCTTCCGAACAATTACACGTTATTGCTCGGATATCGGCATTCGATACCTTACGGTCTATGCGTTTTCCACCGAAAACTGGAAACGCCCCGAGGATGAGGTCGGCTCTCTTATGCGCCTTTTTAAGTCGTATTTGGAAGAAGCTCTGAGCGACTTTAAGGACGACGATATCGTTGTTCGTTTTATAGGTGACAAAAGCGGGTTCAGCCCCGAGCTTCAGGCGCTGATGACCGAAAACGAGGAAAGCTCGGCAGACCGTGACGGTATGGTTCTCAACATCGCCATGAACTACGGCAGCAGGGACGAAATGCTGCGTGCCGTGCGCGGTATATGCGCCGAGGTACAGCAAGGAAACCTTTCACCCGAGCAGATAGATGAGAAGGTTTTTTCCGCTCATCTGTACACCGCAGGTCAGCCCGACCCCGATTTGATCATACGTCCGAGCGGAGAATACCGCATTTCTAACTTTATGCTGTGGCAGGCGGCTTACACCGAGTTCGTTATCATGAACAAGCTGTGGCCTGACTTTACCACGGACGATATGGACGAAGCATTACAGATTTACTCTCAGCGCAACAGACGTTACGGTGGAGTATAGAGGAGATTTTTTTCATGAATTCGCTGAAACCAAGACTAATGACGGCTGCTGTCGGTATTCCGGTTGCAGTTATCGTGATGCTGCTCACTGAGCTGTGGCGGCCGTTAGCCGGAATTATTGTAGGCATCGCCACTGCCGTCATGATTTTGGAATACCTTAATGCGCGCCGTTTGACCGCATGTATTCCGCTTACCGTTGCCTGTGTTGCGTTTGCGCTGTTTACACCCATGCTCGTTACAACCAATCTGTGGTATGTTGCAGCGGTATTGTATATGACAGGCGTATGTTGCGTGCTGGTTTTCCAACACAAAAAGCTAAGCTACGCATCGTTTACCTATGCCGTGTTCGGAACGGTTCTCATAACCTTTGGTATGAGCGCCTTTGCAGTGGCGGTTAACAATAAGGTCAGCGCATCGTTCTTCTTTGCGCTTATGCTGCTGTTGCCGTGGATGGCTGACGGCGGCGGATACTTTATCGGCTCAAAGTTCGGCAAGCGTAAACTTTGCCCGAGCATCAGCCCCAAAAAGACCGTAGAGGGAGCGGTTGGCGGACTTGTGTTCTGCCTTATCGCCGCTTTGGTAATGGGCTTGGTGTTCCAGCTGTGGGTCATCCGTGATTATAAGATCAATTTTGCGGCAATAATAATCATAGCCCTGCTCGACGCTTCGGCTTCTATTTTGGGCGACATCACATTCTCGCTGATAAAACGCCATCTTAATATCAAGGATTACGGCTCATTTTTTCCGGGTCACGGAGGTGTGCTCGACCGCTTTGACAGCATAGTCTTTACCGCGCCTCTTGCTGTGGCTGTAAACAGTATTATCCCGTTTTTTATTGAGGTATAACCATGATTCAAGCATTGAGTATATTAGGTTCGACCGGCTCTATCGGCACACAGACGCTTGATGTTGTCGATAAGCTCGGGTTGACCGTATGCGCGCTGACCGCTCACAGCAACATTTCTTTGCTCGAGGAGCAGGTGCGCCGCTACAAGCCTTCGCTTGCTGTTGTATATGATGAAGCCAAGGCAAAGGAGTTCGCCCGTAATATAGCTGACACCGACACGCGCGTCATGACCGGAATGGAAGGCTTGATCGCTGCCGCTCAGCACCCGGACGCGGAGCTTGTGCTCAATTCCGTGGTAGGCATGGTGGGCTTGCGCCCGACTATAGCCGCTGCCGAGGCTAAAAAGGATATTGCCCTTGCAAACAAGGAAACCTTGGTTGCGGGCGGTAATTTAGTTACCGACGCGGTAAAGAAAAACGGAGTTAAGCTGCTGCCTGTTGACAGCGAGCACTCCGCTATCTTCCAGTGCATTCAGGGTATGCCGGAGCATAAGGCGCTGAAAAAACTGATACTTACCGCTTCGGGCGGTCCCTTCTTCGGCAGAACTACCGAGGAATTAAGGGATATCACCGTAGAACAGGCGCTGAAGCATCCAAACTGGAGCATGGGCGCAAAAATCACAATTGACTCCGCTTCCATGATGAACAAGGGACTGGAGATAATCGAGGCAGGAAGACTGTTTGAGATGGATTGTGAGCATATTGATGTTGTGGTTCACCGTGAAAGCATAATCCATTCACTTGTAGAGTTTACCGACAATTCGGTGCTGGCACAGCTCGGTTTGCCGGATATGCGCATCCCGATACAGTATGCCATAACGTATCCGCAAAGGTACGAGTCTCCGGTAGGAGAGCTTGATTTGGCAAAAATCGGCAGTCTGAGCTTTTACGAGCCGGACGAAAAGACTTTCCGTTGCCTTGCCGCCTGTAAAAAGGCGTTTGCCATGGGCGGAGCTGCTACCGCTATAGCAAACGGAGCCAATGAAGAAGCGAACGCGCTTTTCCGTCAGGGCAAGATAAAGTTCCTCGAAATAGGGGAGCTGGTGATGGGCGCGGTAGATTCCATTACAAACTTTACACCTGAGTCCGTAGACGATGTGCTAAAGGCGGATGCGCTTGCGCGTAAATACGTTACGGATCGAGTTTGATTATTTTAGGGTATATAGGGTACGTCAGAATCTATTTGCGGAATCTGATATTGGAGTTGTATACATGCAAATATTAATTACCATTGCACTTATCATTATAGGAGTTCTGCTTTTTGAATTCATCATTTTTGCGCACGAGTTCGGTCATTTTATCACGGCTAAGCGCTCAGGCGTTCAGGTCAACGAGTTCGCGCTGGGCATGGGTCCCAAGCTGTTCAGCTTTGTAAGGGGCGAGACCCGTTACTCACTGAGGCTGTTTCCCGTTGGCGGTTATTGCTCTATGGAGGGTGAGGATCAGGACAGCGAAAATCCTCGCGCCTTTGTAAACGCCAAGGTGTGGAAGCGCATGATAATCATTGTTGCCGGCGCGGTGATGAATTTCATAGTAGGACTTCTGTTTGTGTTTATTTTAACGCTGTTTACGCCTCAATTTGGCACTACTACAGTACAGGAGTTTTCCGCGAATGCGGCTTCTGTAAATTCCGGTCTGCAACAGGGCGACCGGATAGTATCAGTTGACGGTTACAGCACGCTCAATACAAAGGATCTGCAGTTTGCTATCCAGACGCTTAACTACAAAAATGTCGATCCCGACTCGCTTTCCGTCTATAAGGAAGACTGTTCGACTGAGCTTTCAAAGCTGTATGCGTCTTTGGTGACCGACAATAAGCTTTCCGATGATTTGAGCGAAAAGCTCTATAACAATACTCTCCTGCCTTACACGAGCAAAATCAGCAAGGTGCAGGATAAAAACAGCGCTTATGAGCTTGTGAAGGAAGGCACAGACGCGCTTTATAAGGCGGCTGATGTTAAAAAGCCAAAGGATTTTAAGTATCCGACTATCAAAGACCGCGAGGAATGTATACGATATACGGGCAACGTAAAGGTTATTCGCGACGGCAAGGAAACCGAGCTTAAGGACGTTCAGTTCCTCACATATTACAAGGACGAAAACGCAAAAAAAGAGAAAAAATACTCAGTTGCCATGGACTTCTATGTAACGGAAAAAGAAAAAAACTTCGGTACAATCATGGAAGAGACATTTACCGGCACGCTTACAATGGGACGGTCGGTGTGGAAGTCGCTGATAATGCTGGTGCAGGGAAGGTTCGGTTTTAATGAGCTTTCCGGTCCGGTCGGTATTACAAAGGCGGTGCAGACTGTTGCCGCCGATGGTCTTGACAACGGCGGATTTGGCATTGCGGTGTTCAATATCCTGTCCATCATGGCGCTGATCACCATTAATTTGGGCATTGTCAACTTACTTCCTTTCCCGGCGCTGGACGGCGGACGCTTCGTCTTTTTGCTGATCGAAGCCATATTCCGAAAGCCGGTTCCGCGTAAGGTGGAATATATCGTCAACGGAGTAGGCTTGGCGTTGCTGTTAGCATTTATCGCCGTGATATCGGTCAAGGATATTTTTCAGCTCATCACAGGAACGTTTCCAACCATGTAGGAGGCTATTATGGCAAGTAAAATACAGGTTCAGGCAGGCAATGTAAAAATAGGCGGAGGCGCTCAGGTATCGGTTCAGTCCATGCTCAACGTACCCTCCACAGACATAGAAGGCTCGGTCAGACAGGCAAAGGCACTGGAGGACGCGGGCTGTCAGATCATCCGTGCGGCGATCCCCGATATGGACGCGGTTCGGCTGATCCCCGCTTTGAAGGAAGCGGTCAGCGTGCCTATTGTCGCAGATATTCATTTTAACTACAAATTGGCGCTTGAGGCATGCGCCGCCGGAATCGATAAGATCCGCATCAATCCGGGCAACATCGGCTCGGACGACAGGGTAAAGGCGGTTGCGGACGCTTGCCGCGCGCGTAATATACCGATTCGCATAGGTGTTAATTCCGGATCGCTCGAAAAGGAAATACTGGCTAAGTACGGCCATCCTACACCACAGGCATTATGCGACAGCGCGCTTTATCATGCGTCGCTGCTTGAAAAATTCGACTTTAACGATATAGTCCTGTCCATGAAGAGCTCCACCGTTTCTACCATGATACAGGCATATGAGCTTGCCGCTGAGCAGTGTGATTATCCGCTGCACCTCGGAGTTACCGAGGCAGGCACCGAACGCATGGGCATTATCAAATCCTCCGCAGGTATCGGATCTTTGTTGCTCCACGGCATCGGTGACACTATAAGAGTGTCCCTTACCGCCGACCCTGTGCGCGAGGTTTACGCAGCCTACGATATTTTAAAGGCGCTTGATATAAAGCGCGACGGAGTTCAGTTTGTTTCCTGTCCTACCTGCGGCAGAACGCGTATTGACTTGGTGAAAATCGCCAATGAGGTAGAGGAACGTCTGCGCGGCTGCAATAAGAACATCAAGGTAGCCGTTATGGGCTGCGTTGTAAACGGTCCGGGCGAAGCGCGCGAAGCCGACATCGGCATTGCAGGCGGCGACGGTTGCGGACTGGTATTCAAAAAGGGCGAGGTGCTTTACAAGGTAGACGAGGATAAGCTCGTTGACGCTCTTATGGATGAAATTGAAAAGCTATAAAGAAGGAAGTATATGAAAACACTGCATGATCTTTTTGGCTCTCTGCCAAACGGTGCTGCCCAAAATGAGGCGCTCGGTCGCGGAGCTGTCACAAAGGTGCATATACATAATGAAATAAGAACTGTAACGCTGTGGGTCAGCTTTGATACGCTGATCGACCGCGACTCACTGTTTGCCGCAGAAAAGCTGTATTCTCAGTCGCTTGACGCTTCGGTCGTTATCAAGCCTCATTTTGGCTCGGCTCTGTTTACCGCTGATTATTTTCCGCAGCTCTACGCCGCTGTAAAGCGCGAAATGCCGAGCATCAACGGCACCCTGAACAACGCCGAGGTGCAGTTCAGCGATAACACTCTGGTCATAACGCTTCAAAACGGCGGAAAGGCATTGCTTGACGCCAAGCATTTTGATGAGATTTTGCAGCGCTGTATTCATGAGGAATTTGATTTAGACCTACAAATCCGTTATACCGGAACGTTTGAGGCTGACGAAAACAGCCCAGAGTATAAGCAGGTCATGAAAAGCGCTCATGTGCAGCAGGAGCGCGAGCAACTGCAAAAGGCGGCTGAGTTTTATCAGGCGGATCAAGAGGTCACCAATCAGGTGCGCGAACGTATCGAGGAGAACGCGACCACCGAGGTTGAGATCCGCGAGGGAAAGTTCGTCACTCCTCAGATCATCCAAAGCTCGGTTCGTCCCCTTTACGGCAGGAGTATTCGCGGTTCCATTGAACCCATCGGGTCGCTTTCCGTAAACGCCGGTAATACCGTGGTGTGGGGCGATGTGATCGAAGCGGATAAACGCGTTACCAAAAACGGAAAAAACAATATTATTACCATAGATATCACAGACTATACGGGTTCCGTTACCGTCAAGGTATTTGACAGCATTCAGGCGTCCAAATCTGTGGAGTCTCTAAAGCCGGGCACTACGATAGTGGCTTGCGGCAAGGTGCAGTTTGATGATTTTATCAAGGAAACCGTACTCAACGCCAGCGCTATCGGAACAGCCCAAAAGGTAAAGGTAGTAGATAAAGCGGAGGAGAAGCGTGTTGAGCTTCACCTGCATACAAACATGTCCCAGA
>CAMHCD010000102.1 GCA_946183545.1 uncultured Clostridia bacterium | reverse complement strand
GATCATCAATCCGTGAGCGGCAAGCTCCACCATCTTCTTACCGTCTTCGGAACCAAACGCTCCGGCTATTGGATTGGCAAAAATCAATAATATAGCTGTCAGAATGCCGCCGACCAAAAACGCAGCGCGGATCGTGACTTTTACCAAAGCCTCCGCTGCTGTCCTGTCCTGCTCGCCGAGTATCATACCGGCGATCATTGCGGTCGTCATGGCAACACCGAGCATTGTTGAAGAAGTGAAGTTAAACACTGTATTCACAACACCGAGCGCCGCGACCGCTGTACTTGAAAGAACGGTAGCAACCATGATCTGGTTAAGCACGGCGTTGCGCAGCATAGCCGAAGCGGAACCTACCGCCGAGGATGAACCTGTTATTATTATATCCGCCATATGCTTTAGACGCAAGCCTTTTAGCGAGAATTTGAAAATAATATCCTTTTTGGTAAAGTGCAGCAGCATAATAACAAGCGCCGCAAAATAACTGATGGATGTGGTGATTCCCATCCCCAGCATACCGCCGTGAACAACAAGTGCATTTACGAGGTCGCCAACGATATCCAAAATCGTCATGACTACGACCGCCACAATAACGCGGTTTGCGTCGCCGTCCAGACGCATAAGGGAATTGAATTCAAACAGGAACAATACGCAGGGGAACGAAAAAACTATGCCGAACAAGTAATCCGAGGTCAGCGGAAGCAAGTGCGAGGAATTTCCGTGAGCGCCGAGCATAACGCTTATACCGTCGCGGAAAATAAGCATCAGCACTACCATCAAAACAGATATTATGACGGTTATCAGCATACACATAGAAAACGCCTGCCGCGCCTTGTTCAACTTTCCGGCGCCTAAATACTGTGCACAAATCACCTGAGCGCCTGTAGCAAGGATACCGCTGAACGCCGTAGCCAGATTAATCACCGGCGTTACCAGTCCATACGCAGCCATGCTGTCAGGGCCCAAAAACCTGCCGATGACAATTCCGTCAATAACAATTCCGATCATCGTAGCAACTGCCGCCGCTATTATGCTTATAACCGATTTTCGGAATAAACGGCTGATGATTTGTCCGTTGCTTTTCATATTATACATCCTCCGCTACGCCAGGTTCTTTTTGATTTTCAGAATATTCTGACCGTTTTTATACTCGTATTCGACCAAGTTCATCGTTTTCTTTACAAGAAAAATCCCAAGTCCGCCGATTTTGCGTTCTTCTGCCGACGCAGTAACGTCAGGCTCCGCCTGCTCCAGCGGGTTAAATGGCTTTCCGTTATCAATAAAAGTAATTATAACAGACAACGGATCATTTTCAACTTCGATCTTAACCGTCGCGTTCCCTATATCGGGGCTGTAAGCATACCGCGCGATATTACCGAACAACTCGTCGATGGCAATGGATATTTGAGTTTCCGCTTTTGGCGGACAGTTCAACTGTTCCAACTCTACACAGACAAAATCCGTTACTTCCTGAATGTTCTCTACCGAAGCTTTAACAGTTAATTCTTTCATTTTTCTTTTCCTTTATAATGAATACACAGCATGGTCAAGTCGTCAAACTGTGGTTGGTTTTGAACAAACTTTTGTACATCCTCATCCACAGCCGTAAGAAGCTGTTTGGGATCCGCGTCTTTGTTTTTATTCAGTACGGCAAGAAACCTATCATAGCCGTACTGTTCTTCTGTTGCATCCTCCGCTTCGGGCACGCCGTCGGTATATACGAACAGCTTGGAATCAGGCTCCATTTGCATTTGTGATTCCTTGTATTTTATACCCTTCATACCGCCCACAACAAAGCTGTGTTTTGTTTTGCACAGCGAAAAATCACCGCCGGAGGTTTTATATACCGGGTATTCGTGGCCGGCGTTTGCGGATATAAGCGTGCCGTCACGCAAGTCAAGAATACCAAGCCAAACGGTAACGAACATCTCTTCCTGATTATTCTCGCAAATCTGATTGTTGACTGTACGCAGCACCTCACCGGGACTTTCACCAGTCATAATGCAGTTCTTGATAAGTATCTTGGACGCCATCATAAACAGCGCGGCAGGGATCCCTTTGCCCGATACGTCAGCTATAACCAACGCAAGCCGGTCATCATCAACCATAAAGCAATCGTAAAAATCGCCGCCTACCTCTTTAGCGGGATCCATCGAAGCGTAGAGATCAAATTCAGTGCGCTCCGGCATAAAAGGAAACTTATTCGGCAGCATATTCGCCTGTATCCTTGTGGCAACGTCCAATTCCATCTCCGTGGAGGCGAGCATCTTTTCACGTTCGGCAAAAAGCACGCCGTAAATCAGCACTATAGACACAGTCATGGACGCATACTGCGTGGATATTCCGAAATACTGAAAAGTCAGCACTTGGTTAATCAAAGGGATCGCAATAAAAGAAATAGCAACAAACCTATCCTTGTTCGATGCTTTGGCAAACGAAATAGCAATAATAACGACAGTAAGGGTTATGCCCAGATATATTTGGCTTACATCCCACTGAGCGGCACGGCTGTATACTCCGTTCTCGTCTATACTAAAGAACAGGGGATAAAAAAAGTTTATCAGGCAAAGCAGCAAGGAAGGATATAGCATCGCCGTTACAAACAGATCTGCAACCTTCATCGCTCGGTTAGTCAGTTTAAGCGCACGGCGAATGTATTCCCAAAACAGATATATAAGCACCGAGCCCATCATAAAAAACAGAACATTAACAAAAAGATTTAGCGTTCTAAGTGACTTGATTCCCTGAACGAGCCAGCTGCTCTCATCCAAAAACAACGCAAAAGCATTTGTTGTAAGCAGCGTAACAAATACATGGGTGTCTTCATTTTGCTCCTTATAATTCAGTGAACAGCTAAAGCACAGCATAGCGCAAACAGCCATACACAAGATATCGGCTCCGATAGAGAACATCCATTCGGGCTTCATATCCCCTGCGCCTCTGATGACAAACAGCACAATTGAGGTCACTACCAAAACGCAGGAAAAAGCAAAGCAGACCGGTATTATCCATTCTTGTCTGCCGAGCCAGCTCCTCCTGTTGTCGATTCTTTTGACAATATCCTTCATAGTTATTATTCCTCTGGCTCAGCCCGGTGTTGCTGTGCGAGCATTTTTTTAGTCTTTTGCAGGTAAACCATAAACAGCACATACTGCATCACACTGAGAATCAAATCGACAGCGCCTGTAACAACAGCAACGATACGGGCATGAGAGCTTAGTTCAAAAATGCGGATGATAAGCGCGTTCAGAGCGGAAACTATGTAAGTGATAACAAGTATCTTAAGCATAAGCGTTCCCATGTTTATCATATCAGGACGGTCGCACTTTTCGGCAAGGTGCAGCAAAGCGATAATGGCATATACCATCACAAACATCTCAACGATTGTACCTGACGCAGACAACACGGTACTTACCGTACTGCTTGCTGATTGAACAGAAGAGCCGACGATCATCAAAACACTGCCCGCAATAGTGCATATCATCGCGTTTTTAAAACAGGCTTCATCCCTTGCCGCCTGAACATAGCCCACAAAGCCAAAGCCCAACTGGATCAGCAGAAAGCTGATGGCGATCAATCCGCTGACGAGTCCCCAAGTACCCCAGCCGGCATCTGTCCATGGATTGACGACGCTAATCTGATCTACACTTAACTGGATACCCAAGAAAAGAGATGCGGCACTGCTCATAACAGCAGCAAGTATTGCAACTATTTCCGAAACGATTATTTTCTTTATACCTTTTTCGGCATTCAATAGCTTCATCTTGCCTCTCCGATCGTATTTAAAAAACAAAAACCTTTGAATTATTTTAAACTATACTGGAATAGTTTTACTCTTCCCGTGTTTATTATAACATATTTATTTTGATTTGTCATCGAATTAACTAAATTTTTTAGCAGAATTTTATAAAAAAGATGACAATACAGTCAGCTAAAGGTACTGAACTTTCCGGGAACGGGTGAAAACGGTTGATACTGACCTATATATAAATGCCAAATAACAGGAAAATGTCATCCCGTATTTGACGAGATGACATTTTTATACTATATATTATGCAATTCCTTTGCCCAAAACCAAGCTGTATCCTGCAATGTACTTTTGAAGTTGGGTAGCATCGTTGATATCAACCATGTCGTCGCCGTTGGTATCAGCCCATTTAAGTTGATCTTCATTAAACTGCTTGATACCGGCAAGGTGCTTTTGAATGTCGGTAACGTCATTAACGTTAATAACGCCGTCGCGGTTAACATCACCGATAGGATTATTGTTAAAATCGGTAATAGTTACCATCAGATCAAGCGTACCGTCGTCAAAGCTTAATGTAATGGGATAAGAACCGTTAGGCAGGTTAACGAGCTCGGATTTACCTACCTGAACCATGCCCTCACGTAAAATCATGTTGCTTTTGATATTATCTCCTATTTTTCTGCCAAACGCAGACACGTCAACAATAATAGACTCGGAGTTGGTCTGGATCTTAACGCCGGAATCAGCGCTCTTATCCCAAACGATATTGGGAGTATCGGTAGTGATGATCTTTTGCTCGGGCGGTAAAATCAAGTCGTAATCTACATACGCCATAACGCGGTCGCTGTTTTTGGCAAACTGCTGTCCGCGGAATTCTTCCTCAACGTCCAAATCGATCTGACGTGTGATTACCTGTCCGTCGGAGTTTCCGTTTGTGTAGGTCAAAACATGAGTGTCCTCGTCGTAATCAACAACGATAGCAACATGGTCAAACCACTGTCCCGAGGAATCCCACGAGAAGAAGATCAAACCGCCGGGCTGATATGGAATATCAAACGGATCTACGTCAATGTGATAGTAGGTGTTCCAGTAATACTTATCAAGCTTGTGGTGTGCCTTTGGAGTGTAATACACTCCCTGCTGCTTGAAATTGTATGCCATGATCCAGCTGTCCGCATCAAACTCTATACGCGGTTCGGCAAAGTAGGAATAATAATAACGTTTAAGGCGTTCATCGTCGGAGTAACCTGCCTGATATAAGCACCAGCTGACAAAGATCGCGCACCAGTCACAGTCAAGGTACTGTGTGCTTTCATCTCTGTCCATAATGTAGCGCTGTGCCCAGCGGGTATACTCGGTGTTACCGGTTTTGCTGCTGTTGTTGCGCAGCTCCTTACCCGTCCAGAGCAAACCGTCTGCTCTCGCCTGATCCAAATCGACTCCCTCGGTCGCGTAGTTCTTATAGCCCTCCTGCGACAACGCGACGGCAAGGGTTCTCTCCATCGCGGATTTATCCTTGGTAGAGTCAAGAGCATTAACAAGTTTCTCATAATACGGAGAAGTCTTGTATTCATCTGAATACTTGTAGTTATCCTGCGCAGAAGCGCCGAAAGACACGAACAGGCTTGAAGCAAGAACGGATATGACCGTCAGAATGCAAACCATTCTTTTTGTTTTCATTTGTATTGTTCCTCCTTGTACAATTTAGAACGATTATAACACATAGACTCTTGCAATTCAAGTACATTTTCATGTATACTGTTAATAAATATAGTATATATGCACCTATAATAAACAGAAAGGCAGAGTTTTGATGGATAAAATACCGACAGGCGGATGGTTTACACTGCAATGGCATATCACTCACCGCTGTAACCTGCGCTGCGCTCACTGCTATCAGGACGATTACACGGCATTTGAATCCCGTGAATCACTTGCTCTTGTGCTCGATCAATATGAAGCTTTGCTGAACGCACACGGATACAAAGGGTATCTGAACATTACCGGCGGAGAACCGCTTACTCATCCCGATTTGTTTTGGCTGTTACGCGAAGCAGGAAAGCGCGGCATAGTTACCGCTGTGCTTACAAACGGCACGCTTATAGGCAAGCGTGAAGCTGTAAAACTAAAGACATGCGGTGTTGACTATGTTCAGGTAAGTCTTGACGGTACAGAAAACGTGCACGATGGGATTCGCGGCAAAGGAAGCTTTGTACAAGCAATCGCAGGGATCCGAGCTTTGCGAGCGCAAAATATATTCGTTACCGTTTCCTTTACAGCGCAAAAGCAGAATCTGCGCGAGCTGCCAAAGCTGGCGCGATTCTGCCGTGATAATGACGTTAACAAGCTGTGGTTCGACCGAGTTGTGATTCCCGAGTCTGAGGACAAACAGCATATTTCTTTGTCTGCCGATGATTTTATAAAGCTCAGCCGACGCGCAGCAGCACTAAACAAAAAGAATATGATTTCCTGCGCCCGGGCATTACAGTTTTTGTCCTGCAAGGACAAGCATATATACCGTTGTACGGCAGGCAAACGTCTGCTGACAGTTTTGGCAGACGGAACTGTGATGGCTTGCAGGAGACTGCCGATAACCTCCGGTAATATACACAAAAGCGATCTTTTAACCATATTTCGAGAGGATCCTGCCTTAAAGAATATAAGGAACACGCCGACCCCCGACGCATGCAGTCAGTGCAAATACAAAACATCATGCGCCGGCGGAGCCAAGTGTATAGCATATGCACGGACAGGGCGCTATGACCTTCCCGACCCTGACTGTCCGCTCAGTAATTGTATCAGAACAGTATAACGAGCAACAGTGAAACAGCAGAAGCGAGCATTATAGCTGAAAACATCAAATGGCGCTTTTTTTGTTCCCAGAGCAATCCGATAAATTCTCTTACAAACGCGTTAGGGAAAAAGTACAGCTTTGTTTTTGCTGACAGACCCTTAACCGTCATGTTGGTCTTGTTTGCAAGTGTATAACCGCGGAACACATGATAATTCGTTGTGGAGAACGCGATATTGACATCATCAAGACTCTCTGCGTCCTGCTCGATCACCTTCTTTGAGCATGACATATTATATAATGTATTAACAGACTGATCCTCTTTGATGATCCGCTCCTCGGGAACGCCCAGCTCCATCAAAAAGCGCTTCATGCTCTCGGCTTCGCTGACGACCTCGTCGCTGCCCTGACCGCCGGACGGCACGAACTTTGCGTGTTTACCTGTATCCGAGTATTGCTCGGTTTCAAACTCAAACGCGCGCTCGATTCTGCCCCTTAACAGCGGCGTAGGCGTACCGTCACTGTTGAGCGCACAACCGAGAATTATTATGTAATCCATATTATGACGCGGCTTATAGCGTGTTGCGGCAACAGCGCAAAAGATTGTGGAAACAAGCATACACTCAAAGTAGCAAAGCAGTAAGCACGCGCAGGCATGCGCAATAATTTTGATATAAAACACAAGGTCGGATTCAACAGAATTAAAATCATTCAAAAACTCTATTGTGAGCATACCCCCGAAAACTACGGCTCCAAGGAGTATTCCTAAAACGTTATGCCATCGCATGCCCTCTTTAATAACAAGCCATATATTGAAGCTTTAGCCCGAACCCGCCCCATCATT
>CAMHCD010000101.1 GCA_946183545.1 uncultured Clostridia bacterium | reverse complement strand
TGGTGGGTTCGGGATTTTCGATCTCCAGGGATTCGTAGAAGGCGCCGTTGATCGACCATAAGGCGAACTTCATGTCCTTTGGCGCGGTGAAGCCGCAAGAGGGCAGGGTGTATTGTTCGCCCTCGGTGACCTTTGCCTGTTTCATGGTTCCGGAGCCGCCGTTGGCGTTAAAGCTGACGGTGTAGACCTCGGGTACAGTCTCGGTGTAGAGGTAAAATTCGCCGGTGGGCTCCGCATGGTAGCTGACAGAGCGGTTTCTGCCCAGCCAATCCGTATTGCCGAACGCGGCAATTTTTTTCTCTTCGAACGTGATGTGGAAGTCGAAGCTCTGGTTCGGCATGGAAACGAGCTTTTCGCCGACGGAATTCGCGGAACTCGAACCTGCTGCCCTATTCAGGATCTGCGAAAGCTTGAACCTGTACTTGCCGTCATCACCGAGCGTGCAGTTCGCCGGAACGTCTGTGGCGATCACGGGACGGTTGCCGTCGCTGATATGCTGATATATATTGACTGTAAAGTTCAGGTAGTAATCGTCAAGATCAGAGTTCACGCGGTAACCGTTGCCGACAGGATCCATATCGAAGAAGGTGAGCGTTTCGGGATCGATGGTGAACTCATAATCCTTGCCGGGTACCCAGCGCAGATACTCGCCGCCGCTGGGATTGTACTGTCTGTCGTCGAGATAAAAATCGACTTCCCTGCAGGGCTCCTGAGGAAGAGGGAGATTCTGCTCATGGGGGTACTTGGTTTTCGGCTCGATGTACACCTTGTTCTTCGTGACGTATTCCATGCCGTTTTCGTTTTCATCAAAATACGTTTGGTCATAGAGCTTGTCTTTGTAATCGAAGATGTTGTGGTAAGGCATGTATTTGTAGATCGGCAGACCGAGATCGGACTCCATGCCCCAGTACATATACTTTTCGCCCTTCTCGGTGCTGTAGGTATCGTCAGCCAGAGCGCCTTTTTCATCGCAGCCAAAGCCGCCTGCATTGATGATCAGGTTATTTGAGTAACCGTCTTTCTTCGCATTGTTCCCCAGGAGGTAACTGAGCTTTACGGCGTAGCCCATGTTGTCGCCGTAGAAAAAGCCGCCGTTGATGATCGCCCAGCCGCCGTTGACCTCAAGTGCAGCATTGGTGGCTTCCTTGCGACTGCGTAAAGGCATGTCTCTATACAGGTACTTCTCAAAGCCTCTGCCCTCGAAGTAGCCGCCGTTGATCACGGCGACGCCGCTGTTGACGGTGACGGGCGTGCCGTTGACCTGGATATGCTGTTTCTTTTTGTACGGCGCGTAGCCGTATTCGTAGGTGCGCTCCCTGAACTCGGTGGAAAACTCGCCGGAGTTGATGGTGAGCTTGCCGCCGTCGACGTGGAAGACGTCACGGTTATCCACGCCGTCGCGATCCTTGAGCACCACGCCGTTGTAGTAGATGCGACCCTTGTTGCCGTCCTCAAGCTCAGTTGAGGATGAAACGGTCAGGTCGGCGCCCTGCGGGATGCTGAAAAGCGTCTGTATGTTGACGGTTTCGATGTAGTCGACGCCCAGCGTGCCGTTGCTGACGGTCACGACGTAGTCGTTCTCCATGTCGATCTTGTGGTTTTTGAGATAAAGGTGCTTTTTGCCCTTGCCCAACGTACACCATACGGGGGTGTAGCTCTCCATGGTGTTGTCGCCCTTGGTGCCGACATAGCCGGTGATGTCCTTTTCCACCCAGATATTGAGCAAGTTTGTTTCGTCAGTGCGCCACAGAGCCTCCCTGAGATCGTTGGCGTTCGCGACGTAAATGTCGATCGTTCTTTGCACGGGCGCACCGGTCTCCGTGCCGTCTGTCTCCGCCGCGAAAGCCGTCATCGGCACCGAGCCGAACAGCATCGCGCCGGACAGCAGCACTGCCAGCGCCGCGCCAAAGCGTTTACGTTTTTTCATGATGTTGCCTCCTTGCTTTCATTTTTTTCAGCGCCGCCGTGCTTGTGGATAATCAACAAAATACACCGGCATTGCTGCAATGATTATATTATATTATATAATATTACACGGTATTTGTCATCTTATCCTCGGGTCATTCTGAGGGCTGTGCCCGAAGAATCTTGTGCACCAAAGGTCTTGATAACAACCAAGGTGCAGCGGACAGGCACAAGCCCTGTCCCTACAAACAAAAACAAACGTATAGTTTTATATGAAACAATCTACTACGGAAGAATATTCGTTATCGTATTATTGTTTTCCTAATACAACGTCATATTCCGCAAGGTATTTCTGCAAATGCGTCGCGTCGGTGATATCGACAACGCCGTCGCCGTTGGTGTCGGCTGCGATGAGCGCGTCGCCGGTGAGGACGTCAAGCTCCGCGATATGGCGCTGGATGGCGGTCACGTCGCTGATATTGATGCTGCCGTTGCCGTCAACGTCGCCGATCTTGCGCGCCGAGCCGAGCGAAACGAAAGTGATATGCTCGTTGGCGTTCGCGTACCGTTCGGCTTCGGTGCCGTCGTAGCCCTTGATAGTGAAACTGTCAACGGGAATGTCTTTATAATTTACGCTTTTATAACCAAATGCGTATTCATCGATTTCGGTTACATTTTGCGGGATAGTGACTTCTTTCAGCAAATCACAGCTTTCAAACGCTCTGTTTCCGATAGCTTTTATATTGCTGCCGAGTATTACACTTGATAAACTATGGCAATTATAGAATGCATGGGAACCGATATACTCCATGCTATCGGGAAGATTATCAAGCGCCGCAACTTTTGTGCCGGTAAACGCATGCCATTCAATTCTTTTTATTCCTTTTCCGAATTTTATGTTCCAAAGTGATGTACACATATTAAAAGCATGTGCTCTTATTTCTTCAACACTGTCGGGTATAGTAATTGATTCAAGATATGGAGTATTGGGAAATGCACTTTGACCTATATATTTTACGCTTGAACCGATTTTAACATTTTTGATATTGCCCCAAACAACAGTAGCGGGAGCAAAAGTATAATCACCAATGTTTGTTACTCCGTCCTCTATGATAACGTTTTCGAACTCTTCACTTAAGTAATACCAAGGAGGACGAGGATAAAGTGCGGAATAATCCGCCATAGCGCCGTTGCCGCTGATAGTAATTGTTTTTGTATCGGCGTCATAGTTCCAAGTGCAGTCGCCTGTGGTGCCGCTCATAGGTACGAAGGTAAATCCGTTCTCTTCGGCATATTCTTGCGCTGCCGTATCGGGCTGACCGTAGATAGTAAAGCCCTCGACCTTTGTGGAGTCATCCTTGTAACCAAAAGGTTTTCCGTAGATAGCTATCACGCTTGCGGGGATCGTTGCCTTTTTGAGGTTTTTATTATCAGCAAAGGCATTATTAAAGATAATTCTAACGCCGTCGGGCAGAACCAACTCCGATAAATCGCAAAAAAGGAACGCGGAAGAACCTATCGTTTTAAGGCTTTTTCCAAAGGATACCGTTTTTAGGTTACTGTTTCCGCAAAACGCGCTGTTACCTATCTCTTCTACGCTGTCGGGCAGAACCAGCTCCGATAAATTGCAGAAATAAAACGCGCAGTAAGCTATTTCTTTTACGCTTTTGCCGAGTGTAAGTGAGGTGAGATTATTACATTCCTGAAACGCCGAATTTCCGACAAAAGTAACACCGTCGCCTATCACAACGCTTTTGATCTCATTGTGGATATCCCACCACGGAACGTTTGTACTTTCGGTTGAGTCGTTCCAATCATAATTCGCCATCTCGCCGCTGCCGCTGATCGTCATTATGCCCGTTCCGGGGTCGAACTCCCAAGTGCAGTCGCCTGTGGTGCCCGACTTGGGACCGTTGGCAGGATTATCCAAAACCACCGTTGTTGCATCCGCGTTGCCGTTGTCGCCGTCAAGGATGCAGTGGGTGCCGTAGGAATAGTTTGCCGGGGTGGTGACATTTACTTCATAACCCTTATAAAATTCCTTGCCATAGTACACAGCGCTGCTGAATTTTGATGTGAATTCAACGCGCTGGATCCCGTCATAAACACCGAGAACTCCGGTCGTCTGCACGCCCTGTCCGGTTTTGCCCCAACAGTACGCCCTGCCCCCGTTGAACTTGATGCCGTACGCGTAAACGCCCGACTCGGAACCGTAAAGGGAAAAGTTTCCGTCAAAAATAACTTGTTTCGCGTCTACGGCATACTTTGCCTCTGAGGCGGTCATAAGGTAGCTGCCCTCGATCGTCAATTCATCCATGCGCGAGTAGATTTTGGCGGTGTAGCCGTAAGCATCCGTCGCCTTGCCGGGGATGACAGGGTTATCGAGGGTGAGGGTTTTGGTGCTGTTGTCGTAGCTCGCCTTGCCGTCGCCGAAAATATCGGCGGCGTTTTCTTCTGTTACCTGTGTATTGCCCAGCCAAAGGTCGTATTTTATAATGCTGTCAATAAAGACAAAGCCGTTCTCGCCGGCATAGGTCTCCGCCTTGGAGCCGCTTTTGCCGTAGACGGTAAAGCCTTCAATGGGTAAATCGTCACTCACGCCGCCTACCCTGCGATAACCAAACGCTTTTTCTCCGATTTTAGTGACACTTTTGGGAATCATTACGTCTTTAAAATCACAATTCATAAAAGCGCCGTCTTTTATTCTTTCTACATTCCTGCCGAGAGTAACGCTCTTGATTCCGCAGCCATAAAAAGCATATTCACCGATAGACACAACGCTGTCCGGTATCACGATTTTTTCAATAGCATCATACTCGAAAGCATCATCGCCGATTTCTTCAAGATTTTTTCCAAGCGTAACATTTTTGAGACTGTAATTCGCGTAAAAAGCGTAGCTTCCGATATAGGTCACACTGTCGGGTACAGTCAAAGCGGATAGATCACAACCATCAAATGCGCAAAAATCGATCGAGCTTACGGATTTTCCAATGGTAACGCTTTCCAAATTGCTGCAATCTTCAAAAGAGAAATTACTGATACACGTTACACTGTCGCCGATCAAAACAGTCTTGATATTATCGCGGTATGCTGCCCACGGCTGATCATCTCTTTTTGAAAGATCACCCATTTCGCCGCTGCCGGTAATCTTCATTAAGCCGGATGCGGTATCTAACGACCAATTGCAGTCGCCCGTTGTGCCGCTGTATGTAGCGCCGACGTCTGAATCGCCGGTTTCCGCCGCGTTCGCCGTAAACGGCACCGCGGTGAACAGAGCCGTTATCATTAATACCGATAACAGCAAGCTGATGATTTGTCTTGACTTTTTCATAGAATCATTCCTTTCGGGATTTATGTATTTATTTTCAGCGGACGACCGCAATATGTTTGTGTTGTTCATATAGGCAGAATAACCGCTTTTTATCAACATTAAACAAAAAATTTAAAATTATACTATATTTTACTTATATTGTACAATAACAGCAATAAAACGTCACTACCAATTATGGTAGTAATACAAAGGTCGCAAAAAAAGAAATTTAAGGAAAACCGCGCTTGTTTATTGCTATTTCATAAAATTTACAGTAATTTTAAAAAAATCTACCAAAGTTGGTACTTTTCAACAATAAAAAAATATGTTATTCTATTAAAGTAGAAAAATTAATGAGGGAATTGATGTGAGGAAATGAACAATAAAAGCACTCGTAATAATCCAAATAAAAAGCTGAGCGTGGTTCTTGTAGACGACTACCGGAACGAGCGCGATGTTATGGCAAAAACCTTGCTTGAGCAGGACGATTATTACCCTGTCAAGCTGATCAGATTCGCGGACGAGGCGGTCGAATACTGCAAGAACAACGATGTTAATATAGTTATTATCGACATAATTATGCCCCGGGGTATTGACGGGATCGAAGCAGCTAAGCTAATCAGGCAAAACGATTCCGAAATCAAAATAATCCTGATAACCTCAGCCTGCGAGGATTCATGGATCGCGGACGCAAGGGCAGTCGGCGCAGACAGCTTTTGGTACAAGAATTACAGCCGCGAGTCCTTCCTTGAGATCGTCGACAGAACTGCCGCGGGCGAGAGCATTTATCCTGACGTTACCCCCAACGCGCCTATCGGAAAGGCTACACGCGATGATTTTTCCGAGATGGATCTGATGATCCTCAGAAAAATGGTCAGCGGTCTTAATAACAATCAAATAGCCGAGCAGGTTGGACTGTCCGCCGACGGAGTCCGTTATCATATCAAGGCTATGCTAAAAAAGACAGATCTCCCCAACCGCGTCGCACTGATCGTTCATGCGGTGCGCTTTGGAATAGTTGTTAAAGAACAAGTTTTTGGAGAAAGAACGTGAAATATTCCACCAGAAAAAAGCTCGGGCTAACGCTGCTGTTTTTGGCGATCGCCGTTATCGGCGCGACTAATGTGATCGATCCGGTACCCGAGCCGTATTATACAACATTTCTTTTTTCTGTCCGTACCGTGCTGTATTTCCTTGTGCTGGTGCTTTGGTCGCTCTCCGTAAGGCAGCGTATACTGATTTCCAAAACGCGGAACTACCTTACGGCTATGTCGGCGCTTATGATCCTGTTCTTTTTGACTCAGGCGATCAAATACCGTGTGCTTGATTATCACCCTGTACTTATGCGCTACGCGTGGTACAGCTATTACATACCGCTTGTAATGATATGTATGCTGTTTTTGATGGCGTGTATCAGTTATAAGGAACATAGATTTAACGAAAAGCTGCTGCTTATACCGGCGGCTTTGCTTGTTTTGCTCGTTTTTACAAACGATATCCATCATCTTGTTTTCATTCCCGTACCCGGCGAACCGTTTGACGGCGGTGAGGGCAACTACACACGCAACGTTTTCTTTTACATTATTTACGCCTATTATTTTGCCTGTGTAATCGCGGGGCTTATATTCCTCGTCAGGGCGTTTCGCAGCAGAAAGGAGCTCAGGCGCAAGACTATTTATCCGTTTTTATTCCTGATACCGTGGGTAGTAGTCACCTCTCTGCTGTATTATGTTATAATGCCGAAGAAACGCGCTCCTTACACGGAGCCCGAGATATTTATTTTCGGCGCGATAATAGTTATTGAAATTTGTATCCAGTGCGGACTGATTCCTCACAACGAAAATTACATAGGATTTTTCAAGGGCTCACGCATCCCGTCGGTCATTACCGACAGAAAGCTGCAGCCCGTTTACGCTACGGATATCCCGCTTAACGACGATGCCGATATAATGAAAAAAGCTGTAGACAGTCCAATCTATGATTCCTCTACAGAATTAAGAGTGTCCGGTATGGAAGTACACGGCGGATATGTTTTTTGGGGCGCAGACGAGAGCAGCGTCCGCAGGCTCAACGCCGAGCTTGAAGAAGCTAACGACTCCCTCGAAAAGGGAAATGACCTCCTTAAAACGGAAAATGATCTGAGGGCAAAAGAGATCGCGGTGACCGAGCGCGAGAAGATCGACCGCGCCGAGTTCGAGCGCTTCATGACCGGCGAACAG
>CAMHCD010000100.1 GCA_946183545.1 uncultured Clostridia bacterium | reverse complement strand
TGATTTTATCCTGTGCCATAATCATACCTCCGCTGTTCAGTACACAACCAGTGTACCACAAATCATTGAAAATAGCAAGCAAAATCGAATATATTTTCGAGGCATTGAGAGCGCTTTCGTCATGCCTTTGAAGCTTGACTTTTATGTATATATATGGTAAAATTTCTATGTCTGCGGAAACCGTATCAAAGCGGACATCGTACTATAAAATAGCAGTTAAGAAAGGAGCGTAAACGAGCTATTAGCGCCGGGACCGAAAAGGTTGACGAGGTATGGCGGTTATCGAAAGATTCGGCGGATGCTGCCACGGCTTACAACGGGTCGCAAAAAAAGGTTAAAAAGCAGAATCAACACTGTAACAGAGCCTTTTGGACGTTGAATTATCTAAAGCAGATAAATTTTATCTTTATTATTCAAGGAGTATTTTAAATATGAGAGTAATTATTCAGGACAATTACGATAAGATGTGCAAATGGGCGGCTAACTATATTGCCGACAAAATCAAAAATCACAAGGAGGATCGTCCCTTCGTGCTTGGCCTTCCCACCGGCTCCTCACCCATCGGCGTTTACAAGGAGCTTTACACCATGAACCAAAAAGGCGAGCTGTCATTTGCCAACGTGGTTACCTTTAACATGGACGAATACCTGGGTCTGCCCCACGAGCACGACCAGAGCTACTGGTACTTTATGCACGACAACTTCTTTGATCATCTGGTTGACATGAAGAAGGAAAACATCAACATCCTCAACGGCATGACCGATGATCCCGAAGGCGAGTGCGCAAGATATGAGGAGAAGATCGCTTCCTACGGCGGCATCGACCTGTTCATGGGCGGCATCGGCGTTGACGGTCACATCGCGTTCAACGAGCCCTTTACAAGCCTTGCTTCACGCACAGGCGTTCGTAACCTCACAACCGACACCAGGATCGTAAACTCCCGTTTCTTCGGCAACGACCCCGAGGCTGTTCCCGCTCAGGCTCTGTCCGTAGGCGTAGGCACTGTTACCGACTCCAAAGAAGTCCTTATCCTTATCAACGGTCACAACAAGGCAAGAGCTCTTGCGGAGACCGTAGAGGGCAGCGTAAGCCACAAGTGGACCTGCTCCGCTCTGCAAATGCACAACGGCGCTATCATTGCATGTGACGAAGCAGCCTGCGGTGAGCTGACTGTTGACACCTACAAATACTTCCTTGATATCGAAAAGAAGGAGAGACTTTAATGTATACCATCAAAGACCTGTATGATCTTGACCATACACTGGCTAAAGATTATCTATTACAGTTCACCTATCCGTGGGAGGCTTTAAAGGGCATTAAGGATATGATCCTTGAGCTGGGTCCCACACTCGGCGACGACTACGAGGAGATCTCGGAGCACGTTTGGGTACACAAGACCGCAAATGTATTTCCCTCTGCTTATCTGGGCGCTCCCTGTATCATCGGACCCGAAACCGAAGTTCGCCACACCGCGTTCATCAGAGGCTCGGCTTTGGTCGGCGCCAACTGCGTTGTGGGCAACTCCGTAGAGCTCAAAAACGTTATTCTGTTTGACAATGTTCAGACTCCTCACTACAACTACGTAGGCGATTCCATTTTGGGCTATTTCTCCCACATGGGCGCAGGCTCCATCACCTCTAACGTAAAATCCGACAAGCAGCTCGTTGTGGTTCACAACGGAACCGAGAGCATTGAAACCGGAATCAAAAAGTTCGGCGCAATGCTGGGCGACCATGTTGAGGTCGGATGTAACGCGGTTTGCAACCCCGGCACCGTGATCGGCAGATATTCAAGCGTATACCCCACCTCCTGCGTACGCGGTGTGATCCCTGAAAACAGCATTTTCAAGAACAGCGGCGTAGTGATTGAAAGGAAGGAAAACTAATGGGCAAGTATTTCGGAACCGACGGCTTCCGCGGTGAAGCCAATAAAAATCTGACTTTTGAACACGCTATCAAGATCGGTCGTTTTTTGGGCTGGTACTTTGGCGCAAACATGGGCAAAAAGGCAAAGGTAGTCATCGGTAAGGACACCCGCCGCAGCTCCTATATGTTTGAGTATGCACTGTGCACAGGCTTGATGGCAAGCGGTGCTGACGCGTATATCATGCACGTTACCACCACTCCCTCTGTTGCGTACATTACCCGCATCGATGATTTTGACTGCGGTATCATGATCTCCGCTTCTCACAACCCCTTCTACGACAACGGCATCAAGCTGCTCAACAGCAAGGGCGAGAAGATGGAGGAGGAGACCCTCCTTAAGGTCGAGGAATACATTGACGACAAACTCGAGATCCCCGTAGCTCAGCGCGAGGAGATCGGCAGAACCGTTGACTATGTTGCGGGACGTAACCGTTACATCGGCTATCTGATCTCTATGAGCAAGTACAGCTTCAAGAACGTCAAGGTCGGCCTGGATGTTTCCAACGGCGCGGCATGGCAGATCGCCAAGGGCGTGTTTGACGCGCTGGGCGCAAAGACCTATGTCATCAACGACGCTCCCGACGGCTACAACATCAACACCGACTGCGGCTCCACTCATATCGAGCATTTGCAGAAGTTCGTGGTCGACAACGGACTGGACGTCGGCTTTGCTTACGACGGCGACGCAGACCGCTGCTTGGCTGTTGACGAAAAGGGCAACGTTGTAACAGGCGACCACATCATCTATATGTACGGCTGCTACATGAAGGAAAGAGGCAAGCTGCTCAACAACAAGGTAGTTGCTACCATTATGAGCAACTTCGGTCTGTTTAAGGCGCTTGACAAGGCAGGCATTGAATATGACAAGACCAGCGTAGGCGACAAGTACGTTTACGAGAACATGGTACAGACCGGCAACCGCATCGGCGGCGAGGAATCCGGTCACATCATCTTCTCAAAGTATGCCACCACAGGCGACGGTATCCTGACATCGCTCAAGCTGATGGAGGTCATGCTTGCAAAGGAGAAACCCATGAGCGAGCTGGCAGCTCCCATGGTTATGTATCCCCAGGTGCTCAAGAACGTTAAGGTCAAGTCCAAGCCCGACGCTAAGAACGATCCCGACGTACAGGCTGAGGTGCAGAAGGTCGCGGACGCACTCGGCGACAGCGGCAGGATCCTGCTCAGAGAGTCCGGCACAGAGCCCGTCATCCGCGTGATGGTCGAAGCCGACTCCGACGCTACCTGCGAGAAGTACGTTGACCAGGTGATCGACGTTATCCGCGCAAAGGGTCATATTATCGGCGAATAATTTAATAGATATAGATTTAACGGTCGAGCAGTTTTGCCCGACCGTTTTATAATGCCGCAAAGCGGCAATTCATTGCGCAGCATATTCATGTGCGCAGCACAATTCAAGCGGCACAGCCGCAATTCATCCGATCACCGACGCTGTGTGTATCTCGAGCATTGGATAAAACAACAACGCTCGTTACAGGGATGAATTTTCGCCTTGCGAAATGAATTGTACGTTGTACATGAATTGCCTGACGGCATGAATTGTTGCTAAAGCAACATGTTTGAGGAAATTAAAAAGGCAGAGAGACCGCAAAAGCCTCTCTGCCCTATTGTTTAATATAAATATCAATCCTCTGCGTCCTCTGCCTCGTCGTCTGCCTCTACGGGCTCAACGTAGGTGCCATTCATGATGGCTTCAAAGTCCGCGCTGCCCATTTTCTCATGCTTCATGAGGTAGGCGGCGATCTCATGCAGCTTGTCGATGTTCTCGCTGAGGAGCTGCTCCGCCTTTGCGTATGCCTGATTGACGATCTGCAGCACGAGCTCGTCGATCTTGGCGGCGGTCGCCTCGCTGTAATCCTGAGTTCTGCCGTAGTCGCGGCCGAGGAACACGCTGCCGCTCTCGTTGCCGTAGTTGACGCAGCCGAGCTCCTTGGTCATGCCGTACTTGGTGACCATGTCGCGCGCGGTCTTGGTCGCCTTTTCGATATCGTTGGACGCGCCGGTGGAGATATCGTCTAAAATCAGCGCCTCGGCTACGCGGCCGCCGAGTGACACAACGATGTCCTCCAGCATCTCGTTGCGGCTGTTGTAGGACTTATCCTCGGTGGGAAGCGGCATTGTATAGCCGCCCGCCATGCCGCGCGGGATGATGCTGATCTCATGCACGGGGTCTTGGGTCTCGAGCACATCAAAGAGGATGGCGTGACCCGCCTCGTGATAAGCTGTGAGCTTCTTTTCCTTGTCGCTCATTACCTTGGACTTCTTCTCGGCGCCTACCACTACCTTGATGGTGGCTTCCTCGATCTCCTTCATGGTTATGGCTTTTTTATCCGCTCTGGCGGCAAGCAGAGCCGCCTCGTTGAGCAGGTTCTCCAGATCCGCACCGGTAAAGCCCGCTGTGGTCTTAGCGATAGTTTTGAGCTTAACGTCGGGAGCAAGCGGCTTTTTGCGCGCATGAACCTTCAAAATAGCCTCACGACCGTTTACGTCGGGATAGCTTACAACGACCTGACGGTCGAATCTGCCCGGACGCAGAAGCGCGGGATCGAGTACGTCGGGACGGTTGGTAGCGGCAATCAGGATAACGCCTTCGTTAACGCCGAAGCCGTCCATTTCAACAAGCAGCTGGTTAAGCGTCTGCTCGCGCTCGTCGTTACCGCCGCCCAGTCCTGCGCCTCTTTGACGACCGACAGCGTCGATCTCGTCAATAAAGATGATACAGGGTGAATTCTTCTTTGCCTGGTCAAACAGGTCGCGCACACGCGACGCACCGACGCCGACAAACATTTCAACAAAGTCGGAACCGGAAATTGAGAAGAACGGTACGCCTGCCTCGCCTGCAACGGCTCTGGCAAGCAGGGTTTTACCGGTACCGGGAGGTCCGACAAGCAGCACGCCCTTTGGAATACGCGCGCCTAATTTGTTGAACTTTTCGGGAGACTTAAGGAACTCAACAACTTCCTCGAGTTCTTCCTTTTCCTCGTCCGCACCTGCCACATCGTCAAAGGTGGTCTTGCGCTTTTCGTCGTTGGTGTTCTTGATTTTTGCCTTGCCGAAGTTCATCTCACGGCCGCCGAGTCCGCCGCCGCCGAGACGCTTCATAAAGAACACCCACGCGCCTATGAAGATGATTATCAGAATAAATGTGGGAATCAAATCAAGCAAAAGCGAATTGTCACTGGCTCGGATGTAGTTGTAGCTTATAGCCTCGTCGCCCGTAGCCTTTGCCTGATACGGCTTGATGTCGTCGATGAACCGTCCGATGTCGGCGAGCTGTCCCTTAACGACCACCTGATTGCTCTTGTTGACCGATGAGGTATTTTGCTGCGTGCTGCTGCCGAGCAGCGGATTTTGTGCGGCTGTCTCGCTCTTATTGTCGGCAGGATATGCCTTTTCGCCCTTTTTGAGCGTCAGCTCAACAGCTCCCGAGCCGTAGTTGATGGTATAGCTCTCGACCTTTCCCTCCTGAAAATACTTTACAAGGGTAGAAGTCTTTGGCGGTTCGCTTTGTCGCGTGCTCAAAAACACCGCCGCTATGATTATCAGTACAATCGGAATACCTAAATAAAGCAGCAAATTGCGTGCTTTCTTTTTGTTATCCAATCATATCACTCCTTTTTTCAATCTTAATTGTGCTCAGCACTCCAACATACGGCAAGTTGCGATACAACTCGTCGTAGTCCATGCCGTAGCCGACGATGAACTCATCGGGGATGACCTGTCCCACATAGTCCGGGGTAAAGGGCACCTTGCGGCGGCTCGGTTTATCACAGAGCGTCACTACACGAACAGACTCCGCACCGCGAGTCACCAAATAATTGCAGATGAAGTTGAGGGTGTTGCCGGAGTCGATGATGTCCTCAACGATCAAAATATTCCTGCCGCGAACATCATAGGACATATCCTTGACGATCTTGACCTTACCCGAGCTTTCGGTACCGCTGCCGTAGCTTGACGCTACCATAAAATCTATTTTAAAGTCAAGGTCTATTTTCCTCATCAAGTCAGCCATAAAGGTTATGCTGCCCTTTAACAGCCCAACCATTATAAACTCCTTGTCATTATAATCTTTTTCGATTTGTTTTGCAAGCGTATTCACAATATTTTTAATTTTATCTTCCGAAATCAAAACAGAAGACACGTTCTTATGCATGCGGCACCTCCGCTGTATCTATTGTCAATCCGTTTTCGCGCCGCATTTGCTCTCCCTGAGCGGAATAGCCGACGCCCATACACCACAGCACAGTGCTGCCCGTGCACAGCAACAGAGTACGGTCGCGCAGCTCGGACGGTATCTTTTTTTCATTCATCATTTTGCGGAGCGGCTTGGTGATTTTTCTGTCATAAAATGTAAAGCTGTCGCCGCTCTGTCTGGTACGGAAAACAAGTTTTATTTCTAATTTGGAATTATCTATGAATGCGTTCACTATAGTGTCGCCAAATTCAAAGGAAATTGCACCGCAAAGCGGAATTTCCAAAAAGTTTTCCTGTGACCTTTCCTCAGTGATTCGCAATATTCCCTGACGGCATACGGCTGTTTTGCCGCCGTTGAGTGAAACAGCGCCGTTTTTTGGCATGATTTCGGCAATTGCTCTCAGATGCTGCTGCTCGGCGTTGCCGCCGCAAAGCATTGCAAGCGCGTTATAAAGTACAGCCTCATGATTCTTTTTTAGAATTTCAGCGTCATAACCGAACGGAGTACGACTTTTTTCCAACGCCCGACACGCACATTCGTCAAGGAAATCCTTAGCCGCAGCCGCACTTTGAGTAAAGCGGAGGGCGGCTTTTTCAAAGCCCGGATTAAGCTGATGAAACTGCGGGATGATATTATGACGGATCCTGTTGCGCGTATAATCGTCGCTCAGGTTCGTACTGTCGGTGACATATTCCAAATCATGCTCCGCACAATAGGCTTCGATCTGCTCACGCGTCTGCTCAATAAGCGGACGGATGATATTGCCCCTTTTAGGCGGAATACCTGCCGCTCCGCCGAGCGACATGCCGCGGCTCAGATGATGGAGCAGGGTTTCGGCATTGTCGGAGGCGGTGTGCGCTGTTGCGATTATGGCGTTTCGGCTTGCTGCGGCCGATTCAAAAAACGCGTAGCGTTCCTCGCGTCCGCAAAGCTCCTCGCCTATGCCGCGCTCCTTTGCAAGCGCGGGAATATCGCGGTGTTCGCAGATGAAAGGTATATTATATTTCTTGCAAAGAATTTTACAGAATTGCTCGTCACGGTCTGCTTCCTCTCCCCTAATGCCATGGTTAAGGTGAGCGGCATACAGATCAAGTTTGTATTCTTCTTTTATAAAATTAAGCAGATGCAGAAGCGAAACCGAATCCGCTCCTCCCGACAAGGCGATAACAATACTGTCTCCCTTTTCAAACAGTGAAAAACGGCTGTTGGTTTGCAGGACACTCTTAACCATAGCGTGTCTCCACGTTGGTAAAGCGCATGAATTCGCCCTGCCAGTGCAGCTTGACGGTGCTCATTTCGCCGTGACGGTTCTTTGCGACAATGCACTCG
>CAMHCD010000099.1 GCA_946183545.1 uncultured Clostridia bacterium | reverse complement strand
GACCGACCGGTTATGAGCCGGTGGCTCTAACCAACTGAGCTATTGGCGCGTATTTACCGGAAAATATTATAACAGAAAATCAATAAACTGTCAATAACTTATTGTGTTTAGTAAAAATTTATGTTATACTGGTTGCGATTGAGTTTAATTTTGGAAATCGAGGTATCATTATGGCTGTAATCAAAGCATTTAAGGGTATGCGCTACAACACCGACGAGGCAGGCAAGCTAAAGGAGCTGTGCTGCCCTCCTTACGACATCATCAGCGAGGAAGAACGTCAGTCTTTTATTGCTGCCAACCGCTACAATGTTATCCGTCTGGAGCTTCCCAAGGACGGCGACGATGTTTATAAGACCGCGGGCGAGGTGCTTAACAGATGGCGCGACCGCGGGATCCTTATTCACGAGGACAAGCCCGCCATATACATCTACGAGGAGGAGTTCAACGCCTACAACAAGCGCCGCAGCGTTAAGGGTATCATTGCGCGCGTTCAGGTAGAGGAGTTTGAAAAGGGCGTTATCCTGCCCCATGAGTTCACCCTCTCCAAGGCTAAGACCGACCGCTTTAATCTTATGAAGGCTACCAACTGCAATTTCAGCCAGATATACGCGCTGTACATGGACAGCGAGCACACCACTCTTGATACCATCGACGCGCTTTCCAAGGGCGACCCCGACGCCAAGTTTACCGACGATGACCGCATCACCCACAAGCTATGGATAATTACCGACGAAAAGGTCATCGCAAAGCTGGTTGCGGACTTTGCCGACCGCAAGCTGTATATCGCCGACGGTCACCACCGCTACGAAACCGCGCTCAATTACCGCAACTACTGCCGTGAAAAGGGCATTTCCAAGCCCGGCGATCCTCAGGATTTCCAGATGATATATTTGGTAGACATGGAGCACCCGGGTCTTATCGTATTCCCCACCCACCGCATGGTGCGCGACTTAAAGCGCTTTGACAAAAACAAGGTGCTCGACGGCTGCAAGGATGATTTTGAAATCACCCACTTCAAGAGCGTAGGCAACATCAACTCCGAGCTCACAAAGCAGTACAAAGCCGGCAAAAAGGCGTTTGGTTTTTACGTCGGCAATGGCGAATGGTACATGATGGTGCTAAAGGATCTTGAGGTAATGGACGAGGCTTTGCCCAACCTCAGCCCCGCTTCGCGTCAGCTTGACGTAAGCGTACTGCACACGCTGATTCTTGAAAGGACCATGGGTATCGACAAGGAGAACATGGCTAACCAGATCAACCTGACCTACACCAAGTTCTTTGAGGAAGCTATCCTTAAGGTCGATAAGGGCGAGTTCCAGTGCTCGTTTATCCTTAATCCCACCCGTGTTACCGACATCCGCGACGTCGCCGCCGCCGGCGAGAAGATGCCGCAGAAGTCAACCTACTTCTATCCCAAGATGATCACCGGCATGGTCATGAACGATTTGGATGTTGAATAATATATGAAGATCCTTGCCATCTTTACGGGAGGCACCATCAGCTGCTCCGAGCGTGACGGCATGCTGTCGCCCGACGGCTCAAACTCCTATCTGCTTTTGAACAGCAGGGCGGACGTTTGCTTTGACACCGCGGCGCCTTATACTATCCTAAGCGAAAACTTGGGAGAAAGGGAGCTTACGCTGCTCGGCGATACGGTCGAAGAGAACCTAAAAAAAGACTATGACGGTATCGTCATAGCCCACGGAACCGACACGCTGCAGTATTCTGCGGCTTATCTTGCCCTGAGGCTCGGGCTGTCTAAAATACCCGTCGTGCTTGTTGCGGCGGCTTATCCGCTCGCTGACAGCCGCTCAAACGGCTATGCTAATTTTTCGGCTGCGGTCGATTTTATTGCCGCCAAACAGGGCAGGGGAGTGTTTGTAAGCTACAAAAACAGCGGTGACGATCGTGTAACTATCCACCGCGGTTCGGAGCTTTTGCCTCATGCCGCCTATTCGGATGAGCTTAACAGCATGAGCGGCAACGAGTACGGCTTTGTATCACACGGACGATTTGTGCCCAACACAGAGTATGTTGAGCATTGCGCCGTGACCGGCTGCAACAGCCGCCTGAACGGTCATGTGCTGTGGCTGAAAGCGCACCCGGGAATGATTTATCCCGATAACCTCGATGGGGTAAAGTCGGTGCTGCTGGAGGGCTACCACTCCGGAACGCTCGCAACCGGCAGCGCAGAGCTGAAAGCCTTTTGCCAAACAGCGGAGCAAAGTAAAATACCCGTGTATTTAACGGGCTGCGACAGCGGCTTTCCCTATGAAAGCAAATTGCTGTTTGATGAACTGAAAATCACCGTCCTGCCGAAAATGTCGCCTGTTACGGCGTATATGAGGCTGTGGTTGAGTTGAAAGTTGAAAATGGAA
Source organism: uncultured Clostridia bacterium (assembly GCA_946183545.1). Lineage (GTDB taxonomy): Bacteria > Bacillota > Clostridia > Oscillospirales > Acutalibacteraceae > Ruminococcoides. The sequence continues at coordinate 5,200 of CAMHCD010000099.1, read as the reverse complement.
AATGGAAAATTTTGGTCGGGCAGACAGGTTCCGCTAAACGGAAGCCTATTCTGCCCGACCGATTTATATGCGCCTTTAGCGCAACAGTTTTTAATTGTTAATTGAAATATCTCGCGTAATTAGTCCAGCTTGAAACGTAGCGGGCTAAAATACCGGCGTCCGCGCCGTTGACGCTGCCGTCATTGTTGATATCGGCTGCCGCCCAGTTCTTGATTTTGTCCTTGTAGCCGCTCCAGCTTGAGGCATAACGGCTCAAAAGTCCCGCGTCCGCGCCGTTTACAATGCCGTCGTCATTCACGTCGCCGATCTTTACGCCCGGATCAGGTCTGCTCTCAGGCTCTATGGTAGTAGGCGCAACGGTAGTAGGCTCAACAGTGGTGGGTTCTACGGTAGTAGGTTCAACGGTAGTAGGCTCTACGGTAGTAGGCGCAACGGTAGTAGGCTCAACAGTGGTGGGTTCTACGGTAGTAGGTTCAACAGTGGCAGGCTCAACAGTGGTGGGTTCCTCGGTAGGTGCCTCAGTAGTAGGCTCTTCGGTCGGCTCCTCTGTGGTGGGTTCCTCGGGAGGCTCGGGCACGTCGCCGTAATCTAAGATGTTATACGATGTGACAATATCTCCTGTGTCGCGTGTGCAGGTTATATAAGCTGCACTGTAATATTCTGAGGAATCTATAGTAATTATGTCTCCTACTGTTGTAGTATCTTTGATTTCAAAGATAACTTTTACAAACCCTTGTCCAGCATCAAGAGATACTGAAAAATAACCGCTGTCGGCAGCGTACAAGGACGCCTTGTAGTTCCCGTAAATATCCTTGTTCGAATAATCAAACTCGCCACCAGGGAATTCAATCATATTTTGGATATCTACAGCAGAGGCAACCTCTGTATTGTAGCGGGCATGAAGTTCATACCCAATTATTTCAGTGGCATTTGTTGTGGCAACGATGTACTCAACGACACCGTTTTTGTAAACGGTATCCCCGGGCTCAGCAGCCGAAACGGATGATGTTGCCGTAAAAGTTAATGCTGTTACCAGCATGATGACAGCCATAAAAACCGCTATCGTTGATTTGATTTTTCTATTCATCGTGATTTTCCCTTTCCATTGTTCTCACAGTTTTTATAATACTCATGTTGTTCCTTTTGCTCTCACAGCTTCTCATAGATGACTCTATCTCGCGAAACACCGACGTTAATATCCTGTCCGGAAAAAACGTAATTTCCATTGCCCTCACAGCTTCTCATAGATGACTCTATCTCGCGAAACACCGACGTTCCCATTCTATCCGACGTTAAGTACGCGGAGAAAAATTATTGGTAGTCGCAGACGGACGCCCAGTTGAGGAGGATCTCGCGTTCCTCCGGCTTGCCCTTAATAGACTGAGACGCGGCTACGATAGGCATCCACGCGTTGACATACTGGCGCGCAGTGTCAGTTTTTTCACAGAACAGCTTCAGGTACTTTTCGGCAATGTCCTTTTGACCTCTGAGGCAGAAGGTAAGGTAGGTCCTTGCCGCGTCAGCCGCGCCGTTGCCCTGGGTGGCGTGCGACCAGTCAAGGATGTAGTGCTTGCCCTCGGGAGTGATGATGATGTTGCCGGGGGTAAAGTCACCGTGACATACCTTGTCGTGACGCTTCATGGAGGCAAGACGGGTGTGCAGCTCGTAACGGGTGGTAGCGTCCAGGTCGGTCTGGCTGATTTTGCTCTGCATTTTATCCTGCAAACGCTTGAGCAGCGGACACTTTTTGCCGAGGATCTCAATCTGGATGTTGACAAATAAATCGAGGTAATCGTCAAGCTTGTCGGGTTCTTCCTCCATAAGCTGCTTTAGTGTCTTGCCCTCGATGTAGTCGGACACGATCGCCCACTTGCCGTCGATCTTGGTTACCTCCTCGATCTTGGGGATGTTCAAGCCGGTTTCCTCCACGCGCGCCTGGTTTAGCGCTTCGTTGAGGATATCGGACTTAGGGAACGATTCGTCAAACACCTTTACGGCGTAATCGCCGTCTCTGTATATCACCTTGTGAGTTCTCTTGGCGAGAACGGTATCGAGTTTCATGATTCAAATAAACCCCTTTCGGAATGATATGTATTGCCGGACAAGGCGAAAAGTCGCACTTGTCTGTATATATTATACAATAATAATATCGCTTCGTACAGTGGGGAAAACAACAAAAATCCGCATGCTTATTTGTGGAATAAAACGAAACGGAAAGTTGAGTTTGGTGTTTCCTACAAATAGCTTTTTCTGTTTTTATGGGGTTTATACAAATCAAAAGAGCATGGGTTAGAATTCAGGCTAAAAACCTTTGTGCAAGTTGACCCCAAAAACCAAAAACAGCCGCTTGTCAGCGACTGTTTCCGGATTTAGAAGTTTTGAAATTAACGTGAAAAACGTGGATCAGTAAATTAATTAATTTGACAAAATCTTTTCAAATACCTATATAATGATTTCCTGAATTTGCTTCCCGCAAATCAACTCAGGCGCTTCCAACTTCGCCGAAGGTGTTAAAACGGAAAAGCTTGCTCTCGTCGCGAACGTTGTCGCAGATAACACTCGCCTCGGTGATCTTGCCGCCTTCAATGCATCTTGTCAAGCCTACAAGCTGACAAAGCTTGCTTTTAAGGTTGAGTCTGTCGCCTTCGGTAGTAACGAGATATACGTTGCCCTCGCAGGTATCAAGCACGGCGAGGAACTCAGTTACATCAACATTGTGTAAGTTCAGAATTGGTGTCATAATGTTTCCTCCTTCAATACCGGTATCAGCTCAGCATTGGGAGCCGACCGAGTAAAAATTCGTGCGCCATTTACCATTTGGCAAATCATGATTTTTATTCGACCTTAGTATTCAATTGTATTTTGTCCGGACGCTAAACTGAATTAGCCGATGTCAAGCGGAACTTATCTTGACAGTTATTATTATACTCCGTTTTTCGGAAAAGTCAACAATTTAACTTCCTTGCAATTGTGCATTGTGCTGCTTAAAATGTCAATAACTAACAATAAATCATCTTGATATTTGTGAATAAAGACGGCAGAGATTACTTTTTATTTTTCAAATTTTGTAGTCATTTGTAACCCTTTCGTCAAGTTTGCCAACTAATTCCCCAATGGTCAAAAAACACAGTGGGGATTCTACAAAGTTGTATACGCCGCGCGCTTACTTTTTTCGGTACAAAATAAAATGTTGAGAAACCGCGTTTTGTGTGGTACAATGGGATAAAATACGTTTATGAGGTGACTGAAATGCTAAATGATTTTTATAAACAGTTTAAAAGCGGAACCGATATCCGCGGAGTCGCAAGCGAAGGAGTGCAGGGTCAGCCCGTCAACCTTACCGACGAGGTCATAAAAAATATGGCTGACGGCTTTGTGCTGTGGCTTGCAAAAAAGGTCGGCAAGCAGCCGGATCAGCTTAAGATCGCGGTCGGACGCGACAGCCGTATCTCGGGACCGCACATAATGTCGCTTTGTACCTCCCGGTTTGAACTCGCCGGCGCTCAGGTGCTGAGCTGCGGACTGGCTTCGACCCCGTCTATGTTCATGACCACGGTCGAGCTCGGCTGTGACGGCGCGCTGCAAATCACCGCCAGCCATCACCCGTTCAACCGCAACGGCTTAAAGTTCTTTACCCGTCAGGGCGGATTGGAGGGCAGCGATATCGAGGCTATCCTCACTTACGCTCAAAACGACGAGCACCCCGCAGCAAAGCAGGGCGGCAGCGTTACGGAAACGGATTTTATGTCCGACTACGCCGCCATCCTACGCGACAAGATCTGCCGCGAGGTGAACGCCTCAGACTACGAGCATCCGCTTAAGGGCTTCCACATCGTAGTTGACGCGGGCAACGGCGCGGGCGGCTTTTATGCCGACAAGGTGCTGCAGCCCTTGGGAGCGGACACAACGGGCAGCCGGTTTTTGGAACCGGACGGAATGTTCCCCAATCATGTGCCGAACCCCGAGGACGCCGAGGCAATGGCTTCCGTGTGCGAGGCTGTGCGCATGAACAACGCCGACTTAGGCGTTATATTCGACACCGACGTTGACCGCGGCGGCGCTGTGGACAACAAGGGCAACGAGATCAACCGCAACCGTCTTGTGGCTGTGGCGGCGGCTATCGCTTTGGAGGGCAACGAGGGCGGTACCGTTGTGACCGACTCTATCACCTCGGGCGGACTGAAAACCTTTATTGAGGATACGCTCGGCGGCAAGCATTACCGTTACCGCCGCGGCTATAAAAATGTTATCGACAAGGCGTTGGAGCTTAACGCGCAGGGCGTTAACTGTCCGCTGGCTATCGAGACCTCCGGTCACGCCGCAATGCGCGAGAACTATTTTTTGGACGACGGCGCATATCTGTGTACTAAAATCATCATCAAGGCGGCGCAGCTGCGCGGTCAGGGCAAGGAGCTGAGCGACCTTACAGCGTCCTTAAAGGAGCCGCTCGAAAGCCGCGAGGTGCGCTTCAAGATAACCGAAAAAGACTTCCGCGCCTGTGGCGAGCGCATCATCGACGAGCTGACCGCCTTTGCCGAGGCTCAGGACGGCTGGCAGGTAGCCGACGACAACCGCGAGGGTGTTCGCGTGTCCTTTGACAAGGATAACGGCGACGGCTGGTTCCTGCTTCGTCTTTCTGTTCACGACCCCATCATGCCGCTCAATATCGAGAGCGACAGCAAGGGCGGAGCGGATATTATATACGGAAAGGTCGAAGCCTTCCTGCGTACCGTGCAGGGCTTGGAGCTGTAAAAGCAGCCGAGTATTTCGGATAAGCTTGACATCAAAGGATTTTTAACCAAAGATTAAATTTTTGTAATTTTCCAATAAGAAAACCATAGCGCTGTTTTCCGTGATACAATATGCCTGTTTTGATTTGCAGGAGGTTTTGAAAATGGAAAACAAAAAGACATGCGCCGATTGCATAAACCTCGGAAGAGCGGTTTATTGCATGAAGTGTAAAAGACTGAAAAACGGATATAAGGATCTGTTTGTTGACGCGGAGCCTGTACAGGCAAAACCGCCTATCGTAAGTAAAACCACCGCTTGACCAATTGTCTGGCGGTGGTTTTCGTTTGTCGAAAATCTATGTTTTCTGATTTGATGATGGTCAGATCATAAGCAAGCGTGGGTGAGCCTTCCCCTGGGGGAAGGTGCCGAGGAACGAGGCGGATGAGGGTCTGAACCAAAGCTTTCCTAT
>CAMHCD010000098.1 GCA_946183545.1 uncultured Clostridia bacterium | reverse complement strand
ACCGCAAGCTGTAAGGTCACGGTAAAAGCAGCGCCCTCAAGTGTCAAGACTAATCCGACCTCATTAAAGCTCGGCGTAGGTGAAACCTACACTATTTCCGAGAGCACCAACAGCGGTTCATATGCGAACGCTGCGAATCTGCGCTGGTCAAGCAGCAATACAAGCGTAGCGACCATCGTCAAGATAACCGCTACAAACAAGGCGGTCATTACCGCAAATAAAGCAGGAACTTCAAATATCACAGTCAAGACCTATAACGGAAAGAGCTACATTTGCAAGCTGACAGTCTACCCGGCTCCGTCAAGCGTTAAGCTAAACACAACAAGCATTACGCTCAACAAGGGTAAGACCTACACCATCAGCGAGAACAGCCCGAGCGGTTCCTACGCCAACGCCGCCAACCTGAAATGGACAAGCTCCAATACAAAGGTCGCCACGGTCACCAAGGGCAGCGGCAACAAAGCCACAATCAAGGCAGTCGCTAAGGGTACGGCTTACGTAAAAATCACCCTATACAACGGCAAAACCGCACAGTGCAAGGTGACTGTTAAGTAAACAATATCAAAAAAATGTCATCCCTCCGCATTGGTCGGGATGACATTTTTTTAATCTTCTTTCTTTTTTACCGAAACCACGTTCAGCTCAAACCAGAATGTACTGCCCTTGCCGAGTGTACTGCGCACTCCGTAGCGGGCGTTGTGAGCGTCCAAAATACTCTTGACTATCGACAGTCCCAAGCCTGAGCCGATAACTCCGCGTCTGTGTTCCTTGTCCACCTTGTAGTATCTGTCCCAGATATAAGGCAGCTTGTCGGCAGGGATGCCCTCGCCGTGGTCGGTTATCTCTATAACGACCTTCTGATTGTTCACTTTTTGGGCTATCAGCACGGTCTTATCATCGCCGCAGTGGTTGACTGCATTGTTTATCATGTTGTAGATGACCTGAGATATCCTGAGCTCGTCGGCGTTGATATAAACATCCTCGTCGTAGTCAAACGACAGAGTGTAGTTTTCCTGTTCAATAAGCTTGGTGTAGCGCTTAAAAATGTCCTTGACGCTGTCTGTCAGGCAGAAATCCTTTTTCACCGTTTGGATAGCGCCGGACTGCAGCTTGGACAGGTCGAGCAGATCGTTTACCAAAGTTGAAAGCCGCGTAGCCTCGTCAATAATGACCTGAACGTTTTCGGGCGTGTTTTCGCCGGGAAGGTCGCGCATGACCTCGGCATAGCCCGTTATCATGGTCAGCGGCGTTCGCAGGTCGTGCGATATATTGGCGATCAGCTCCTGCTGCAGCTTTTCGGTGGCGGCAAGCTCGGTTTTGGTCGCCTGAAGGGTGTCGTTGAGCTCCTCTACCTCCAAATATCCGGTGGCGTTGAACTCGGTGTCGTAGTTCTTTTTTGCAAGCTCCTTAGCCGCCCGGTTGGTTTCGGATATCGGCTTGGCTATGCGCATGCTGGCGTACACCGAGAATATCAGCGACAGAACCACAAAGGCGATAGACACCAACATCAGCTGCTTTTGAATGATCTCCAATGTTGTATTCAGCGGCATAATAGAGGATGTTATCAGCACAAACCGCTCGGTGCCGCTGTTGTTTTTTATGATCTTGGCGGAAATCAGGCTCTCGTTGGGATCGCCCTTTGACATGTGGATGTTAAAATTTGCGCTGTCCGACGACGAGGCGGACTTTTTTATCATCTCAAGCTTGCGTTTTTCCAAGTCTTTTTCGTCGTTTTGCTCAACCGCCGTGTAAGTGCCGCCGTTGTCTACGGCGTTTTTGTAGTAGCGCAGAATATCGCGCCGCTCAACGTTGAGCTGAGCGGACGGATTTTCGTATGAGCTTACAATAACATTGCGCGGCTCGCCGCCTCCCGACTCAAACAGGTAAACCGAAAAAGAGTAGTGGCTCGCCACGTTGTCCAAAGTCAGCAGCACGTTTTTGTTTGCCTCTACCGCACGGGTGATCTTTTGCATGCACTGTTCGACGTTATACGACTTAGACATGGTGTACAGCGGCTTTATCATGAAGATCTGGAAAATCCACAGTACGATCAAAATGATCGCGCCGAACAGCATAAAATATCCGAGCAGCTTGGTGCGCAGTGAAATATACTTGCGGTTAATCCGCTTCATCTTCTGTTTCAAACCGGTATCCAACTCCCCGCAGGGTCACAATACATTTGCTGTATTCGCCCAGGCTCTTACGCAGCAGCTTGATGTGTGTGTCAAGCGTTCGCTCATCGCCGAAGAAGTCATATCCCCAAACCTCGCTGATAAGGCTTTCGCGTGTAAGGGCGATGCCCTTGTTGCGCACCATGTAGAAGAACAGGTCATATTCCTTCGGCGTCATCTCAACGCGCTTGCCGTCAACAGTGACGATACGCGCGGTAAAATCGACCTCTAATGTTTTATATTTAAACACGTCGCGCTTGTCGGAGGATAAGGAGTTGTTGCCGGAGCGCTTGATGACCGCGCCGACGCGCATCATAAGCTCCTTTGGAGAAAACGGCTTGACCACATAGTCGTCCGAGCCGAGCTCAAAGCCGTGTATCTTGTCGTATTCCTCGCCGCGTGCCGACAGCATGATGATGGGTGTGTCGCAAAACTTGCGGATCTCGCGGCAGGCGGAAAAGCCGTCCAGCTCCGGCATCATCACGTCCATAATAATCAAATCAAACTTATTCTTGCGGCAAATCTCGATCGCCTGCATACCGTCAACAGCTTCTTCAACCTCGTATCCCTCAAATTCAGCGTATTTTCGGATGATCTGACGGATGCGGAATTCGTCGTCAACTACTAATATTTTTGCCATAAGCACCCTCCCTTAAGAATTGAATGTCTTTTATGATTCTCTTTATAAAGCATTATAAACAATAATTGTGACAGTTTAATGATGAAAATATCATACTATCTAATCAATTATATCACATATTTTTTTATATTGAAATAGTTGAAAAAAAGTTTTATAATAAATTGGATATATCAGATTATCAGAAGAGGTGATCACAGTGGAAATCAGCATCATCAAGGCGTCGCAGGTCACCGCAACGGTTCAAAAGCTGTTGATGGACTGCAACTACTTTATCGGTGAGGATATTATGGACGCGCTCAAATGCGCATATAAAAACGAAACCTCGCCCGTAGGCAAAAATGTTTTGGAGCAAATCATACGCAACGACCAAATCGCCGCGCAGGAGGAGCTGCCGATGTGTCAGGACACGGGCATGGCGGTGCTGTTTGTAGAATACGGCGACCGCGTGTGTATTGAGGACGGCAGCTTTGAGGAAGCAGTCAACGAAGGTGTGCGCCGGGCATATGACGAGGGATATCTGCGCAAGAGCGTCGTAAGCGATCCGGTGTTCGACCGCGTCAATACAAAGGACAATACTCCTGCCGTGATCCACACAAAAATTGTCAGCGGCAACACCATCCGTATCACCGCGGGCGGCAAGGGCTTCGGAAGCGAAAATATGTCAGCGATAAAAATGCTTACGCCATCCTACGGAGAGCAGGGCGTAAAGCAGTTTATTCTGGATACCGTCAAAGCGGCAGGACCCAACCCCTGTCCTCCTATAGTGGTAGGAGTCGGTATAGGCGGCACCTTTGAGCGCGCCGCGCAGCTTGCAAAAAAAGCTACCTTCCGTCCGATAAATACACACAACAGCGACAGCCGCTACGCCGCTATGGAGGAAGAGCTGCTCCGCGACATCAACCGCATGGGCTTCGGTCCTGCGGGACTGGGCGGCAACACCACGGCGCTCGGCGTTAATATCGAAACCTCGCCTACCCACATTGCAGGCATGCCTGTGGCGGTCAACATCTGCTGCCATGCCGCAAGGCACGCAAGCGCGGAGATAACCGGAACAGGAGGCAACGTATGACAAAGCGCATCACACTTCCCATCAGGGACGAGGATATAAAAGATCTCAGAGCAGGCGACAACGTGCTGCTGACCGGTTCGATCATCACCGGACGCGACGCGGCTCACAAGCGCCTTTATGAGCTGATGCAGCAGGGCGGCGAGCTGCCCGTAGATATAAAGGGCGAGCTGATCTACTATGTAGGACCTGCTCCGGCAAAGCCCGGATACGCAGTGGGACCCGCAGGACCCACCTCAAGCTACCGCATGGACAAATACGCTCCGGCTCTGATGGACTTGGGTCTAAAAGGCATGATCGGCAAGGGCGCGCGCAGCCAAGAGGTGATCGACGCGATAGTGCGCAACCAAGGCGTATATTTTGTTGCGATCGGAGGAGCCGCGGCGTTGATAGCCAAGAGCATTAAATCCGAGGAGATACTGTGTTATGAGGATTTGGGCACCGAGGCTGTGCGCCGTTATGAGGTAGAAAACTTCCCGTGCATAGTGGCGATCGACGCGTTGGGCAACAATGTATATGAAACAGAGCCTCCCAAATACCAAACTTCGTCAAAATAAACCTTGCAAAGATGAGTATATCATATTATAATAGATAGAAAGCAAATAACGATAAAGGACGTGACTGTATGCCGTTTATCAATGTAAAAACAAATGCTCGGCTGAGCGACGAACAAAAGCAGGAAATAGAAAACAGACTTTCTTCCGCTATCAGCATCCTTCCAGGCAAGAGCTATCATTACCTGATGATCGCGGTTGAGGACAATATCTCAATGATGTTCCACCGCGACACCGATATCAACATGGCGATGGTAGAGGTCAAGATCTTCGGCTCATCCACGCGCAGCGCCTATCAGAATCTTACGACGGAGATTTGTGAGATAATGTACGACGTGGCGCAGATCGACGGCAAAAGCTGCTACGTCAAATACACCGAGGTCGAGCACTGGGGCTACGACGGCGTGATGTTTTAGGAATTACTATGAAAAGCTATCGAAAAGAACTGTGGTTCAATATACCCGCGCGCAGAAAAATAGTGCGCATCACCGAGGATGTACAGCAGGCGATCGACGAAAGCGGGATCAAAGAAGGCTTGGTGTTGGTCAACGCCATGAACATCACAGCCTCGGTTTTTATCAACGACGACGAAAGCGGACTGCACAGTGACTATGAGCGCTGGCTTGAAAAGCTGGCTCCGGAAAAGCCCTACAGCCAATATGCGCACAACGGCTTTGAGGACAACGCGGACGCGCACCTGAAACGCACCGTCATGGGTCGAGAGGTGGTGTGCGCCGTCACAAACGGTAAGCTGGACTTCGGCACATGGGAACAGATATTTTACTATGAGCTTGACGGCAAACGCAGCAAGCACGCACTGATTAAGATAATAGGAGAGTAAGCATTTATGAGAATAGTGGTTTTGGCAGGCGGCACCAGCACCGAGCGCGATGTGTCGATTTCATCAGGAATCCAGGTAGCCGACGCGCTTCGTAAAAAAGGTCACGAGGTAGTGCTCCTTGACATCTACACAGGCTACGAAAAGGATATTTTGGACGTTGACGAGCTGTTTAAGATCAACTACAGCTTTACGGATAAAATCGACGTCGGCGTCACGATTTCGGACATTGACGAGGTGGTTGAGAACCGCCGCGATAAATCCAAGCGTTTTATAGGCGAAAGCATTATTGATATCTGCAACTGCGCCGACATCACCTTCCTGGCGCTGCACGGCGGCGCGGGTGAAAACGGTCAGGTCCAGGCGGCGTTCGATCTGCTTGGACTGCGCTACACCGGCTCCGGCTACTTGGGCTCCGCTCTTGCAATGAACAAGGGTCTGACCAAAAGCGTGCTTATCCAAAAGCGGATCCTGACCCCCTACGGCAAAATATTCAAGAGCGAGGAGGACGCCAAGGAGTGGTTCCAGCTTCCCTGCGTGGTAAAGCCCTGCTCGGGCGGCTCCAGCGTCGGAATCCATATCGCCGCAACTCCCGAGGAATATACGGCTGCGGTCAAGGAAGCGTTCAGCTACGGCGAAAACGAGATCGTTGTAGAGGACTATATAAAGGGCAGAGAGTTTTCGGTAGGATTATTAGGCGGAAAGGCGCTGCCTCCCATCGAGATCATTCCCAAGTCCGGCTTCTATGATTATAAAACCAAGTATCAGGCAGGCGCGGCTGAGGATGTTTGCCCGGCAGACATCACTCCCGAGCAGGACAAAAAGCTGCGCGAGGCTGCGGAAGCTACCTTCAACGCGCTGCATTTGGAGAGCTACGCCAGAGTTGACTTTATTCTGGACGAAAAGGATAACCCCTATTGTCTGGAGGCTAACACCCTGCCCGGCATGACTCCTACCAGCCTGCTTCCGCAGGAGGCAAAGGTCGAGGGCATGGAGTATGCCGACCTGTGCGAAAAGATAATTGAAATCTCACTGGAGAGATACAACTGATATGATGAAACATTTTACTTTGGAAGAGATCGCCGCGGCGTGCGGCGGACAGTATGTCGGCAGCGATGATTTGCGTCAGACCTATATCACTTCTGTAGAGCGCGACAGCCGTAATATTCAAAACGGTTCTCTGTTTTTGGCTATCCGGGGCGAACGTGTGGACGGTCATGACTTTATCGAACAGTGTTTTGAAAAGGGAGCTGTCTGCGCCGTGTGCGAAAAGCTGCCCGAAAATCCGTCAAAGCCCTGCATCGTGGTTCCTTCCACCTTGGAAGCGGTCAAAAAGATCGCCAAGGCATACCGCGAAAAATTCGATATCCCCATCGTGGGTATCTCCGGCAGCGTAGGCAAGACCTCAACAAAGGAAATGCTTTATGCGGTGCTGTCTCAAAAATTCAAAACACATAAAACTCAGGGCAACCTCAACAACGAATTAGGCGTGCCGCTTACCTTGCTTGCCATGCCTGAGGATGCGGAGGCTGCCGTGATAGAAATGGGTATATCCGGCTTCGGCGAGATGTCCCGTCTGGCTCAAATGGTGCAGCCTACCGTTTGCGTGCTCACCGTCATCGGCAACTGCCATCTGGAGAATTTGGGCGACCTCGACGGCGTGCTCAAAGCCAAGACCGAGATGTTTGATTATGCCCGTGAAGGCGCCGCCTTTATCCTGAACGGCGACGACGATAAGCTAAAGACCGTTACCGAGGTCAACGGTGTTAAGCCTATCTTCTACGGCATGATGAACGAAAACGCTTATCATGCTGTCAACATCAAAAACAACGCCGAAAAGGGAGTTGCCTGCACGCTTTGCTTCAAGCAAAAGCAACTTGATGTGGTGATCCCCGCGATCGGAAGCTATATGGTGTCAAACGCTTTGGCGGCGGTTGCGGCAGGCGATTTGCTCGGACTAACGGACGAGCAGCTTGTTGCGGGCGTTCAGGCATACCAAACCGTGGGCGGCAGAGCCAATGTTATCAATACGGGCAAGATCCGTATAATCGACGACTGCTACAACGCCAACCCCAACTCGGTAAAGGCGTCGATCGATACCCTCAAAAACTTTGACGGCAGAAAGGTAGCCATTCTCGGCGACATGAAGGAGCTTGGCAAGGAGGAGCAAAAGCTTCACTTTGAGGTCGGTCAGTACGCTAAGGCACAGGGCATTGATCTTATCATCGCCGTGGGACCCTTGGCGCTTGAGCTCGCAAAGGGCGCGGAGGGCTTGTGGTTTGCCACCATCGGCGATCTTGACTCCGACATCAACAGCCTTATAAAGAATAAGGACACCGTGTTGGTAAAAGCTTCCCACTCCATGCAGTTTGATAAAATAGTGGAGAGCTTAAAGTATTTTTAATTAAGGCTCTGTCACAACAAATGGTTGATTTTTGACGAGAAATAGCGTATAATAAT
>CAMHCD010000097.1 GCA_946183545.1 uncultured Clostridia bacterium | reverse complement strand
ATGAATAGCAAACTAACTGCCACAACTTTGAGAATCGCCCTCGACCGCGCTCGGGCTGACAGCAAAAAAAGCTGTTGATGTATGCACCTGTTCATTTTTATACACCATAATAATTCAATAAAAAATTCTAAACGGATTGCATTTGATGGTTGGTTATGATATACTAAAATTACTCATTGATTATATAATTATTATTCTCTATTATCAAAGGAGGCACACGCATGAAAAAATCAGTAAAAAGAATCACCGCTGTATTATTATCCGTTCTAATGGTGTTCAGCGCGTTTGCGACATTGCCCGTCGGCGTGTTCGCAGCGGAAGCGGACAGCCCTGTTGCCTCCGATGTTGGCACAACGGGCGAGCTTATTTGGATATTGGATGATGACGGTACTTTGACCATCAGCGGCAACGGAAAAATGGTGGATTTTGAATCCGATGGAGCTGCACCGTGGGGAAAACAGATTACAAGTGTGATCATTGAAAACGGTGTAACGAGTATAGGCGATTTTGCATTTTACGGATGCTCGAAATTAAAAAGCGTCACAATAGCCGATACCGTGACAAGAATTGGCTATGCTGCGTTTACCCGATGTACGGGGCTGACCGACGTTACCATCCCTAATAGCGTAAAAACTATAAGCGATTTTGCGTTTAAGGGTTGTTCATGGTTAGTAAATATCCGTATCGGAAACGGCTTAACAAGTATAGGTGAACAGGCATTTGTAGAGTGTGGAAAAGTAAATTCAGTCTATATTACAGATTTGTCAGCTTGGTGTAAAGTCGTCTTTTATACTATTACCTCAAACCCATTATTCGGTGCACAAAATCTTTATGTAAATAACCAGCTTGTAACTAATCTCGTTATCCCTAACAGCGTAACACATTTAGGCACAGCGTTTTCCGGCTACACTGGACTTATAAGCGTCACTATCCCCGACAGTGTGACAAGTATCAGCGGTAATACGTTTTATAAATGCACAGGACTGACAAGCGTCACCATCCCGGGCAGCGTGACGAGTATTGGCAGAAATATGTTTTACGGATGCACAGGACTGACAAACGTCACCATCCCCGACAACGTGACGAGTATCAACGATTATGCGTTTTACGACTGCACAGGACTGACAAGCATTACCATCCCAGACAGTGTGACAAGTATCGGAGATAATGCATTTGAACATTGCGAGAGTTTGACAAGCGTCACCATTCCCGACAGCGTGACGAGTATTGGCGGTGATGCATTTCGCAACTGCACAGGACTCACGAGCATCAACATCCCAGAGAGTGTAAAAACTATCGGGTATTATGCGTTTTACGGATGCAACCGGCTGACAAGCGCTACAATCCCAGATAGTGTCATGAGCATTAGAAATAGCGCGTTTAAAGATTGTACCGGACTAAGAGCGGTCTATATTACAGATTTGGCGGCTTGGTGTAAAATAAATTTTGAAGATCATCTATCAAATCCGTTATATTATGCACATAATCTTTATATAAACAATCAGCTTGTCACTGACCTTGTTATCCCCGACAGTGTGACGAGTATCGGCGATCTTGCGTTTTACGGCTACACGGGACTGAAAAGCGTTACCATACCCAACAGTGTGACCGATATTGGCGAATATGCGTTTTACGGATGTACCGGTTTAACAAACGTCATAATCCCTGAAAGTGTGACAAGCATAGGTGAAAAAGCTTTTGGTTATTACTATAATTACTCAGAACAAAAATCAGAAAAAATAATTGACAATTTCATTCTCTATGGTAAAGCCGGAAGTGTCACATCATTTTATGCTAAAAAAAATGATCTAAAGTTTAAAGATTTAAACGCTCCGCTTATTGGCGACCTGAACGGCGACGGAAGCGTCAACGGCGCGGACGCGGGACTGCTCAGCCGCTACACCTCCGGATGGAAGGAATATGAAGAAAAAATCAAAAACATGAAAGCTGCGGATGTAAGCGGCGACGGACAGGTCAACGGCGCGGACGCAGGTATCCTCAGCCGTTACGTTTCCGGCTGGACACTATTTGCAAAGTATTTTGAATAAGATGAACCTATAAAACCTATAAAAATCAATCCGTGTAGGGGAGACCCTCGCGGCCTCCCGTAGGAAATGCGCATAGCTTAGGGAGGCCGCAAGGGCCTCCCCTACTTTGTTCGCTACTGAAAGTATCATGAATAGCAAACTAACTGCCACAACTTTGAGAATCGCCCTCGACCGCGCTCGGGGTGACAGTAAAAAACGGTTGTGATCGGATGAATTGCGGCTGCGCCGCGTGAATTTGCTTTGCAATGAATTGTGCAGAGCACATGAATTGCCGCTTTTGCGGCATAAAAAGGCTGCTCCCGAAGGAACAGCCTTTGTGTTAATTATTGATTTGTGTGAATGAAGCTTAACTCCAGTTACCGTCGAGGTTAGCGCCCCAACCGGAGCCCCAACCTGTGATGGTATAGGTTCCGCCGGCCTGCGGAGTCAGATCGTTGGTCTGGTTCCACTTAACGTCATCCTCCCATGAAGGCTCAGCTGC
This sequence comes from uncultured Clostridia bacterium, assembly GCA_946183545.1. Classification (GTDB taxonomy): domain Bacteria; phylum Bacillota; class Clostridia; order Oscillospirales; family Acutalibacteraceae; genus Ruminococcoides. Next base: position 5,219 of record CAMHCD010000097.1, on the reverse strand, counting down.
GGCAGGATTTACTCTGACGAAGATAACATTGCTCTTCAGGTTGGAGAAGTAGATGTGTGCAACGTCTGAGCTGTCTGCGTCTGCGGTTACCCATTCGCCGTCGCCGTCGTCCCAAGTCCATGCGTACCAGTTAGCGGGGCCGCCTTCTATCTCACAGAAGGTACCGTCAAGAGTTACTCTGTCGCCGGGTACGGGATCGGTGACAGGTTCGGGCTCGGTGTAAGGCTCGGGATCGGTGTAGGGCTCGGGATCGGTAGCCTGAGTGGGCTGAGTAGCCTGAGTGGGATCGGTAGCTGCTTCGCCGTAGATCCTGCCTACGTTGCCGTACTCGTTGTATCTTGCCAGATACTTCTGGATCAAGGTAGCGTCCTTAACGGATACGATGCCGTCGCCGTTGCAATCACCCGCGATCTGTCCTGCGGCACTCAGAGTCGCAAGCTTTGCAACAAATCTCTGGATCAGAGAAGCGTCGCCGATCTTGATTGCGCCGTCCTGATCTGCGTCACCAATCAGGATCTTGCCAACCGGAACGGTAGGATCGGTCTGAGTGGGAGTTGTAGGATCAGTCTGGGTAGGTGTAGTAGGATCGGTCTGAGTGGGAGTTGTAGGATCGGTGGGGTTGGTGGGATTGGTGGGCTCGGAACCTGTATCGCCGTAGAGATATACTACGTTGACAACGCCGGGGGCGTAGGTGCCGGAAGCGTTGGCAGGTGCGATAACGTCGGTTCTGCCTGACAGTGCGGAGGTGGTATAGGTATCGGTGCTCTTTACCTTGGTCTTGTTTTCTACTACGTCCGCGCTTACCTTTTGACCGGTTGCAAGGTCGATATGGCTGGTGATAACGCTGGTGTTGAAGGTAACTACCTTATTTTGGATCCATGCCTCGCCTGCTACGGGATAACCGGGTTCGTTCTCGCCGGGTTCCTGACCGGTGCCGGACTTGGGATGGAACATAACGTAAAGGCTGGGAGCGTTGATGGTGGCTTTCAGCCAGTTGCTGCCCTCGCTGCTCATTACGGGAGAGGTCGTCCATGTGCCGGTGATCTCCTTACCTGCATCGTTATAGCCGTAGCAGATAACGTTTGACCAGTTGTTGGAGTTGTAGTAGTGAACTGTGGTGGATGTGGAGGACAAAGGCTTGTAGGTGAACTTAACGTTGATGTCGTCGCCGGTGAAGGTGCCTGCTGTTTTGGCGGGATACTTGTCGGTATCGAGCTGATAGCCCTGGATAGCAGGAGCGGTAACGGCGTACTTTTCGCCTGCCTTATGCTTTGTCTTTTCGGGCTCCTTGATGGCGGTGCCGCTTTCGTTAACATAGCTTACGTTGAGGAAGCCGGAAGCAACGCCGCTGCTGGCATAGGTAAAGGTTACGGTGTAATTGCCGTTAGCGGCAACGGTACCGGTTGTTGCGCCCTCAGTATTGGTGAGGTTGTAGTCGTACAGCAGGGTGGTATCGGGCAGTGCGCGATAGGTGCTGCCGGTTCTGTACTTAGCGGTGCTGGTCTTGAGCACGTTGCCCTTGTTATCAACATGCTTAACGGTCAGAGAACCGAAGGTCTCGTTGAGCTTAAGGTTATTGAAGCTTGCGGAGTCTACCAGAACAACTACGCTTCTGGGTCCGATCTTGTAGGTGGAACCGGAAACGGTGCCCAGTGACTTAACGCCTGCGGTGGTGTTGTTACCGACGATGGTCCAGCCGGAGCCCTTCAGGTCGATATCGTAGGAATTGCTTGAATGAGCGTTTGCCAAAACCTGAAGCTTGTTCCACTCGCCGGACTTGCTGTTGGTGTAGTAGTAACCGATAACATAACCGGACGGTGATGTGAAGTAAGGATTGCTGAATCCTGTGCCCTTGAGCGGTGAGTAGTTCTTCCTGATTTGCAGCATGCCCTTATAGAAGCCTGCCAAACCGGAGAGGTTTTGGATACGGTTCCAGTCGATCTGGTTGATATCGTCGCTCAGGTTATAACTGTTGTGTTCACCCTTCTTGGTACGTCCAAACTCGGAGCCCGCCGTCATAAACGGTATACCCTGAGAGGTCAACAGCAACGCCATGGTAATTCGTACCTGCGACTGTATTGCAGCCGCGGTTCCGGTAAACGAGGTGGAGTTGCTCGCCTTAGTGTACTGGTCCCATAGGATGTGGTTATCGTGGCAGTCAGCGTAAACCAACGCCTGCGCAGGAGATTTTGGTGTAGTCGCCTTGTAAACCTGTCCCTTGATACCGCTTGCTACGTCATAGGATTTGGTTTCGTCGCCCTGCATCCAGCCTTTTTGGAAGTCGGTGGAGCCGGGCTTGTTGTTACCTCTGAGAGCGTCACGGAAACGGTCGCCGAATGCGCCGATGCGTGAATCGAGTCGGGAAAGACCGGTGCCCTGATAGCTGTAGATAGCGTCGGGGTTGAGGGTGGTGCCGCCGGTCCAAGCCTCGCCGTACATCAGGATCTTGGAGTTGACTTTGTCAAGCTCGCTGCGGATCTGGTTCATTGTGGTTACATCGTGCAGACCCATCAGGTCAAAACGGAATCCGTCGATATGATACTCTTCTGCCCAGTACTTACAGGAATCGATCATGTACTTTCTGTACATCTTCTTGTCGGAAGCGGTCTCGTTGCCGCAGCCGGAGCCGTTGCTGTAAGCAGTGTTGGAAGTCATTCTGTAGTAATAGCCGGGAGTTGTCTTGGAGAAGCAGGAGCCGTCGGAGGAGAAGGTATGGTTGTATACCACGTCCATAACAACGGAGATGCCTCTGTCATGCAGCGCCTGAACCATTTGCTTGAATTCGGTGATTCTAACGTTACCGTCATAGGGGTTGGATGAATAGGAGCCCTCGGGAACGTTGTAGTTTACGGGGTCATAGCCCCAGTTACGGTTGCTGGAGGAAGCGCCCTTTACTTCGTCAACAGAGCCGAAGTCGTAAGCAGGCATGATCTGTACGCAGTTGATACCGGATTCTACCAGATAATCGATCGCGGTGGATTTTGCGCCTGCCTTGCCGTTAAGGGTAGTGCCGCCCTCTGTGAAGGCGAGATACTTGCCCTTGTTGTCCTCGCTTACGCCGGAGGTTGAGGAGATGGAGAAGTCACGAACGTGAACCTCCCATACTACCGCTTCCTGAGCGCCGTTAAAGACAACGTGCTTGTCGTTGCTCCATCCGTCGGGGTCGGTGGAATCGAGGTCTACTACCATGGAACGGTTGCCGTTAACGCCCGTTGCTCTGGAGTAAACGTCCTGGGTTTCCTTGGTCTGACCCTTGGCGGTTACAGTGTAGGTGTAGTATACGTCTTTGTAGTCGCCCTGAAGGGTGATCGACCAAATACCTGTGCTGTCGTTTTTAGTCATGGTACGGGTGTCAAGCTTTTTTGCGCCGGCTTCAGCGTCGGAGCCCTTGGAATAAAGGTTCAGCTTGACGTCGGTTGCGTCAGGCGACCATGTTTTCCATGTTGTGGAAGCCTTGCTGTAGGTTGCGCCGAGGTTTGACTCGTTACTCGCGGCGGATGCCTTGTCTTCGAGGTAATTCTTGTTGGTGTACGCACCAACGCTTTCCGTACTCTGTGCAGCGTTAGCCGCAAAGGTAGCGGAACCGGTTACCATTAAAACCGACATCAGCAGCGATAACGTTCTTTTTAATTTCACATTTATCACTCCTAATTACAATAGATTTTGCGGAAAAGCCTTAAATGACCTGCGACCTCTCCTTGGTACATTGGCAAAAAAACATATATTTGCCCAATATGGTACTTTTATTCTATCAAAATTGTAAACTGTTATATTTCTTTATTAGAAATTTCTTTTGAGTCATGCTCACAAATTTTAGCCGCCGTTTTTGTGGATTTTACACAAAGAAAAAATGAAATTATTTGCAGCCGCAATTCTTTGAGTCCGGGCTTTAAAATTTTCGTTTAAGGCATGGGCGCAGATAATCAAAAAGTGTCAAAGATGTTTCGACAAAATGACAAAAAATTTACTTGACTTTAGGCACTATAGTGTCTATCATTGAATTGTGATGAAATTTCACAATTAAACAAGGGATGAACAATGACTGAATATCGGATAACGGCGACAAAAGAAGCCTCACAAGTAAAATACGGCGTAACAGCCTACATAATGCGCGAGCCCGTAAGAACTATACCGGACGTTTTCCAAAGCTTGGAGGACGCACAAAATGTGGTTGAGCTGCTAAATGCGGCAGAGGTCGAGCTATGTCATTTAGAGGACATAATCGAAGATTATTTGACTGATTTTTCAATATAAGCTTTTAAATTGCGCGCGGATATGCTATACTGGACGCGGTGATATTATGATTTGCAATTTATGTCCCCGCCGGTGCAACGCTGTACGAGCCGAGCACGCCGGGCAGGGATTTTGTAAGATGGGCACGCTGCCTGTGGTCGCGCGGATAGCGCCGCACTACGGCGAGGAGCCGTGCATCAGCGGTTCGCGCGGAAGCGGCACTGTGTTTTTTTCGGGCTGCACTATGCGGTGCAAATACTGTCAGAACTATGAGATCTCCGCGCAGAACAAGGGAACCGAGCTGACTCCCCGTCAGCTTGCCGACGGTTACAAAATGCTGGAGGAAGCCGGAGTCCACAACATCAATCTGGTGACCGCCGACCATTTTGCGCCTGCGGTTGTGCAAAGCCTTGAGCTGTACCGTCCAAAGGTGCCGGTGGTGTACAATTGCAGCGGCTACACCTCCCCAAAGATCCTTAATATGCTGGACGGACTGGTCGATATATACCTGCCGGACTTCAAATACAGCAGAGATTCTTTAGCCGAGTCGCTCTCAGACGCGCCGGGATATGTCGATACCGTATCCGCCGCGATACAAGAAATGATCTTTCAGGTGGGCTTACCTCAGCTCGACGAGGACGGCATAATGCAAAAGGGCGTTATCGTCCGCCACCTTATACTTCCGGCGCACACGCGCAACAGCATCGAGGTGATCGATATTGTCAGGCGGCTGTACGGCAATCAGGTGCTGTTCAGCCTTATGTGCCAGTATGTTCCGTGGGGAGAAGTACGGCGCGACCCAAAGCTGGGACGCGTAATTACAAAGCGTGAATACGACAAGGTCAAGCGTGAGCTTATGCTCAGCGGTCTGGAGGGCTTTACGCAGGACTTATCATCCGCCACCGCCGAATATATCCCCGACTGGGATCTTTAAGGCAACACCGCACAATTCAAGGCGCACGGCTTTCTTGAATCTTATTCCGTCA
>CAMHCD010000096.1 GCA_946183545.1 uncultured Clostridia bacterium | reverse complement strand
ACCTATTTCATTTCTTCAATTATCTCGGCGATCAGCTCGCGTTCATCCATATGGTACTTAACGCCCTTGATCTCCTGATAATCCTCGTGACCCTTGCCGGCTAAAACGATTATATCGCCGTCCTGCGCGTTTTCCATGCAGTAGCGGATCGCGTCCTTGCGGTTTGGCACTACAACATATTTGCCGTCGGTTTTGTGCAGTCCGGTCTTGATGTCCTCGATGATGTCCATAACGTCCTCAAAGCGAGAGTTATCCTCCGTGACTACGGAAAGGTCGCTCAGTCTGCCGGAGGTTTCGCCCATTTCAAAGCGGCGCACCTTTGGTCGGTTGCCGCCGGCTCCGAACATTGTTATCAAACGGTTCGGCTTATACTGCCTCAGAGTGGTAAGTACATTCTCCATGGACAGCGCGTTGTGAGCGTAGTCGATCAGCAGGCTGTAGTTGCCGGGTACCGGTACGGGCTCGACTCTGCCCTTGACGTGAGCCTTGCGCAGACCGTCTATGATCGCCTTGTCGGGAACGTCAAAGAACGATACCGCGCTTATGGCGGCAAGCGCGTTGTAGGCGTTGAACTTGCCCGGGACTCCTACATCCAAACTAAGTGTCTTTTCACCCTCGGTCTCAAAATGAACGCCGATAAAGCCGCCGTCGGACAGCAGACGGTCGTTTTTACCTATCAGATCCGCTTCGGGTGAAAAGCCGAAGGTTTTTACCTTGCCGTCAAAATCCTTTGTGATCTCCTTCCACGCCGGGTCGTCGATGTTTGCCGCGGCATGTCTTACCTGACGGAAGAGCAGACTCTTGCAAAACTGATACTCCGCCATATCCTTGTGTTCCACGCCGCCGATGTGGTCGTCGGAGAAATTTGTGAACACGCCCACGTCAAAGGTAACGCCCGCAAGACGGTTGTGCTTCAAGCCGATTGAGGAAGCCTCAATGACCATCGCGCCGCAGCCTGCGTCTATCATATCGCGCATCGCCTTTTGGATCTCGTAGCTTTCGGGGGTGGTGTTGTCGGTTTTGTAGGTGTTTCCGCCGTACACAATGCCAAGGGTGCCTATGGTGCCTGCTTTTATCCCCGCCTGCTCAAATATCTCCGCTATCATGGCGGCGGTCGTTGTCTTTCCCTTGGTGCCCGTGATGGCTACGGTTTTCAGCTCGTTCGCCGGATTGCCGAAGAAGGTCGCGCTCATCAGCGCCAAAGCCAAGCGTGTGTTTTCTACCTTGACCACCGCGACGTTTTCCGGCACCTCAAAATCAAGCGGGTCGCTTATAACAAGCGCGGCGGCGCCCTTTTCCACAGCGGATCCGGCAAAGCGGTGGCCGTCCGCGGCGTAGCCCTTGAGCGCGACAAACGCGCTGCCCGGCACAACCTTGCGGGAGTCATAGATAAGGTCGCAGATATCGGGGTCGAGCCGCGATCCTTCCGGACAGTTGATGTTAGCGGTTAAAGTTGACAGTTTCATAAAAAATCCTCCTTGCCGGATAGTTGTTTGGAATCGTTCTGATACTATTATAGCAACAAAGACCGAGTATTACAATAAAAATATTTGGGCTTTTTTAGGTCAAATATCGGTCAAATCCGCAGAAAAACGCCGTTTTTTTGGTATTAGTGAAAAATAACCAAAAAAATAAGCAAAAATTTTTTCCGACACCCGTAATCCGAAAACATCAGGCGCAAATATGTGATTTTCTGTTAAGAAAAGCGGTTGGGCTTTGGTGATTTGCACAACTGGCGTAACGTTAAATTACACAAAAACAAAGCTGCCGATTTGTGCAATCATACAAAACAAGAAGATTTCAACGTCAAAATAACCAAAAAATTAACCGCGAATTAGCGTTTTAGTAAAAAAGTACAAAAGTGGTTGAAATTTGCTCCCTTTTTTGATATCATTTATTTAGTGGAACAATTGTGCCTTTGTGCGTTTTGCTCCATTGCGAAATATTTTAGAAAGAGGGCTATTCCAATGAAAAAAGTACTCGCCATTTTATTGGCAGGCATGATGACAGCTACAGCTTTAGCAGGCTGCGGCGGTTCATCTGAATCAACAGCATCAAGCCAGGGCAGCGGATCTGCTGCATCCGGCGGCAGCGTTGCGGCTGACGGTAAGGTCGATGCATCAATGTTCGGCTCCGAGACTGACATCACATTGAAGGTTTGGGCTCCCGATAAGGGCGTTAAACTTGCAAAAGAGCAGGTTGAAAAATTCAAGAAAATGTATCCCGATGTTAAGTTCAAGAAGATCGACGTTGTTGCACAGGGTGAAAACGACGCTGCTACACAGATCGTTAACGACCCCAACAAGGCAGCTGACGTATTCAGCTTCCCCAGCGATCAGTTCAATAAGCTCGACGACGCAGAGGCTTTGGCTCCTGTTGCTACAGCTTTGAAGGACAGTGTTTCCAAGAACAACGATCCCAAAACTGTAGACGCAGCTACAATGGACGGTAAGCTCTTTGCTTATCCCGAAACAAACGACAACGGTTACTATCTTGTATATGACAAGAGAGTTGTTACCGACGAGAATGCAAAGACCTTAGAGGGCGTTCTTAAGGCTTGTAAGGACAACAAGAAAGAATTCATCATGGACTGCGGTAACGGCTACTACAGCTGTACCTTCGCTTTCACTGCCGGCGCTATCATCGACGGCTTTGAGGAAGACGGCGAAACCCAGAAGTTCAAAGAGTATGACGAGGACGAGGCTGTTGAGACCCTGATGGCATTTGCAAGACTCATGAAAGAGTACAAGGGTACATTTAAGTCTCTGGATCCCGCTCAGATCACTTCCGGTTTCCAGAACGGTACACTGGGCGCAGGCGTTGACGGTTCTTGGAACTCCAAGGCTGACGAAGACGCTCTCGGCGAGAACTACGGCGTATCCGCACTGCCCACAATCAACGTAAACGGCAAGGATAAGCAGCTTATCTCTATGTTCGGTTACAAGTATATCGGCGTTAACGCTAAGACTAAGTTCCCCAGATCTGCTCAGATCCTTGCTAACTATCTTGCAGGCGAAGAGTGCCAGATCGAAAGAGCTAAGCAGCTTGGTTGGGGTCCCTCCAACCTGAAGGCTCAGGAAGACGAAGCTGTTAAGGGCTCCGCAACTCTGCAGGCAATTGCGGCTCAGTCCAAGAACGCTGTAGCTCAGGTTAACATTCAGGGTACATTCTGGCAGGCTATGGGTACTCTCGGCAGCGAGATGCTCAAGGACGGCTGGGATCCCGAGAATAAGGATGCTACCAAGAAGCTCCTCCAGGGCACCATCAAGGACGTAAGAGACGAATAATCTCCCGGTACAATACAGCAACTGATCAAATCAAAAAGGCGGGGCGTTCCGCGCGGAGCGCCCCACCCGCAACACCATATACGTTTTCTTTACACCAAACGAATAATGTTTTTTATTATAAGTGAAGAAAGCGTACAATAAAAGGCATTATTAGTTTGGTGTACTTATAATAAGAGAGATTCAGACTTTTTAAAGGAGAGCTTATATGACATATGTTGAATATAAACAGCTCAATCCGTTTCAAAGATTCGTACACAACTTTAAGAAGTTCTTTACAAACATTCCGAGCGCGCTCGGCCGTTTCATCTCGGCGTGCGGCAGAGGAATCGTTAAATTCTTTACCGGTATCGGTAAAGGCTTCAAAAACTACGGCGTTACCTTTGTAAAGGGTGATTGGGCAACTAAACTTTCTTATTTGATTTTCGGTATAGGCGATCTGCATAAGGGCAAGACTTATAAGGGCATTCTGTTCTTCCTGTCAGAGGTTCTTTATGCATTGTACATGATATTCTTCGGATGGGGTTGGGTAAAGGACTTCCCGACACTGGGTACTGTTCCCACCAGATGGGAAAGCGACGGATTTACCGAGATCCAGATCCCCGGCGATAACTCCATGTTGATTCTGCTCTATTCCACACTAACACTTGTTATTACGGCGATCATATTTGTAATTTATATTCAAAACATCAAGGATGCGTACCGTCATCAGGTCATGAGAGCAAACGGCGAAAAGCCCACCACTCTCAAGCAGGACGCTCAGGAGTTCTTGGACGGCAAGTACCACATTACTCTTATGTCCTTCCCCGTACTGATGATCAGTATTTTCAACATCCTGCCGCTGATCTTTATGATCTTGATCGCGTTCACCAACTACAGCAAGCAGCACTACACGCTGTTTGACTGGGTAGGACTGCAAAACTTCGGTCAGCTGTTTGACGTAATCAACAGCAACAAAAAGGCAGTTACCTTTATCGGTATTGCCGAATGGACATTGATCTGGGCTGTTGTAGCTACATTCTCCAACTACATTTTGGGTATGGTAGTTGCGCTGATGATCAACAAAAAGGGCATCAAGCTCAAGAGCCTGTGGAGAACCCTTTTCGTTATCACCATCGCTGTTCCCCAGTTCGTATCCCTGCTCCTCATGAACCAGATGCTTCAGGAAAACGGTGCGGTCAACATATTCCTCGGCCTCTTTAACGGAGGTCACAACCCCGGCATCCGCTTCCTCGGCGACGACGTTTGGGTAGCGCGTATAACCGTAATGGTTGTAAACTGCTGGGTAGGTATCCCGTACACGATCTTGTCAATGTCGGGTATTCTTATGAATATTCCGGAGGATCTGTACGAATCCGCCCGTATCGACGGTGCGTCTCCGGTAAAGACATTTACCGCTATTACGCTGCCGTACATGATTTTCGTTACTACACCGCAGCTGATCACTCAGTTTGTCGGTAACATCAATAACTTTAACGTTATCTTCCTGTTGTCCGGCGGCGGACCTACCACGACGGAATACTTCGGCGCAGGTAAGACGGATATCTTGGTAACGTGGTTGTATAACCTGTCAATGGGTAACGAACAAGACTACGGTCTTGCGTCGGCGATCGGTATTTTGGTATTTATCATCTGCGCGACCCTGTCACTGATTGTTTACAACAACTCTAAGTCTATGAAGGATGAGGAGGCGTTCTCATGATAAAAAGTTATAAAGCAAGACGTATTATTGCCAATACGCTCATTTACATTATTCTTGCTGTAATGTGCTTGATTTGGATCTCGCCGTTTGTTTACCTGCTGCTTCACTCCTTCCGTGGTGAGGGCGGTAACGTAACGGTCAACTACCTGATCCCCAAGACATATACGCTTCAAAACTACATCAACCTGTTCTCAGGTGCGGGCGGCGACGCTTCCATCAACTTCCCCAGATGGTTCCTTAACACCTTCGTGGTAGCTTGCTTTAGCTGCGTTATTTCCACCATTTCTGTTTTGGCTGTATCCTATTCGCTCAGCCGTCTCAGATTCGGCGCACGTAAAAAGTTGATGAACGTCGGTATGATCCTGGGTATGTTCCCCGGCTTCATGACCATGATCGCTATGTATTATCTGCTCGACGCTATGGGTCTTACCAGAACTCTCGTAGCGCTGGTTATCTGCTACAGCTGCGGCGCCGGTCTCGGCTTCCAGATCTCAAAAGGCTTCTTCGATACCATACCTCGTGCGTTGGACGAAGCTGCCACAATAGACGGCGCAAATAAAAACCAGATCTTCTGGAAGATCATTCTTCCCATGTCAAAGCCTATCGTTGTTTACACCGTGCTTACAGCATTTATCGGTCCGTGGACAGACTTTATCTTGGCTAAGATCATCATGGGCGACGTCAGAGAGAACTACACCGTTGCAATCGGCTTGCAGGCAATGACAACTCCCGAATTCATTCAGGGCTACTACAAACAGTACCTTGCCGGTTCGGTATGCGTTGCGGTCCCGATCACGATCCTGTTCCTCAGAATGCAGAAATATTACGTTGAAGGCGTTACCGCCGGCGGCGTAAAGGGTTGATTTATCAACTCATTCATAAAGCTCATTTGGGCGGCAGTCACCGGCTGCCGCCCTTATATTTTAATTATTTAAAAGGACAGATGGTATGAAAAAATTACTTTCTTTAATCCTGTGCGCGGTGCTTGCGGGAAGCTGTGTGCTCACGGGCTGCGGCGGCGGTGAGACCTCCAAGGAGCAGTCGTCCGACAAAAGCTCCTCGCAAACCGAAAAGAAAAACGACACGCCCGACCCCATCAAAGGCATCAAGGCGACGGCTTCCACCGATAAATACAGAAACGTTTATCAGATTTTTGTCAATTCGTTCTGTGATTCCGACAACGACGGTATCGGCGATATCAAGGGTATTATCTCTCAGCTTGACTACATCAACGACGGCGACCCCGCAAAGGGAGACGACCTCGGCGCGGACGCTCTTTGGCTGACTCCCGTAATGCCGAGTAAATCCTACCACAAGTACGACGTGGAGGATTACTACGACATCGACAAAAGCTTCGGCACCCTAAAGGATTACGAGCAGCTGCTTTCCGAGTGCCATAAGCGCGGAATAAACGTCATTATGGATCTGGTGCTCAACCATATATCCTCAAAGAACCCCCTGTTCCTTAACGCGGTTCGCGAGGTGTCCGAGGGCAAGCTCGACGGCGACGCCGAGTATTTTGAGGTCCATAAAAAGGACTACTTCAGCAGCGACGTTCAGGTGGTCAATATGGGCAACGACTATGTCTGCGAGGCTAATTTCTCGCTCGACATGCCCGAGTGGAACCTGAATTCCGAAAAAACCAAGACCGAATTCAAAAAGATCGCCAAGTTCTGGCTCGACAAGGGTGTTGACGGCTTCCGTCTTGACGCTGTAAAATATTACAACAACAAGGACACCGACGGCGTTAAGTTCCTTAAATGGTTCTGCGACACCTGCCGCGACATCAAAAAGGAAGTCTATCTGGTAGGCGAGGACTGGTCGGCAGATTCCGAGATCGAATCATTCTACGCCAGCGACATCGACAGCCTGTTCCCGTTCAAGTTCGCCACCAACACCGGACAGATAGCCGACGCCATCAACAATCAAAAGGGCGGCTCGCTCATAAAAAAGCTCAAGAGCTACGAGGATAAGATGAGCAAGAAGAGCAAGAACTATATCAACGCCATGTTCCTGTCGAACCACGATCAGGTTCGCATCGGCAATTCGCTGGAGAGCAAGGGGCTGGATTGCGAGAAGTTTGCCGCGAATGTATATATGCTCGCTCCCGGCAGCTCCTTTACCTACTACGGCGAGGAGATCGGCATGACCGCGCCTCAGACCGACGGCGACGCGTACTACCGTCTGCCGATGGTCTTTGATAAGGACAACCTGCAAAAGATCGAGGTTCCCGGCACCACCGAGGACGACAATCAGGCTCCCGCGGGCGGCGGCGTTAAGCAGCAGCTCAGCGACGAGAACTCACTGCTCAACCACTACCGCAGGATCATCAACATCAAGCTCCAGAACCCCGAGATCGCCAGAGGTAAGATCACCAAGCAGGTGACCTTTGCCGACAAGGGCATCGGCGCTTACGAGGTAAGCTATAAGGATTCCAAGCTTATTATTATCCATAACTTCCGCAACGAGAAGAGCGTAGATCTGACCATCACGGATGAGATCATGAAGAACGCGACGGTTCGCGCCGACCTTATGGGCGACGTCAGCGACGGTCATGTTCAGCTAAAGGACGGCAAGCTCACCCTGCCGCGCCACTCCACCGTTATTCTGAAAGCAGCGGAGAAATAAGCAAAACGTAAAACTGAAAAATTCGGTCGGGCAGACAGGTTCGCAGTAAAGCAACCGCCACGCCCGGCCGTTTTTTATGCGTCTTTATTCCTTAAATCAAGCGTTAATACTAATACCTAATAAAAAGTAGACAATCTTTGCGGTCTATTTTCCGCAAT
>CAMHCD010000095.1 GCA_946183545.1 uncultured Clostridia bacterium | reverse complement strand
GCCAGCGTTCGTCCTGAGCCAGGATCAAACTCTCTAAAATTTGTATCTCAACAGCCTTTGCTGTTAAAATCTTAGAGCTTTAATCTCTTAATCCAGAACTTATCATACTGACACGTTCGTGAATTTACCGATGTATTTTAGTGTACATCTCACTGTAATTTTTTGAGTATTTACTCAAAGTCATTACGGGTTTCTTTCTTTGCTTATTGTTCAATTTTCAAGGTTCTGTGCGCTTTTTCATGCTGTTTTTTTAACCGCCTGAAACAGCGCCGCACTCAACAGTGCAAGTGCTATTATATATCACTTTCTTATGTTTGTCAACACTTTTTTTTGAAAAATTTCTTTTTTGTTAAAGGTTGTCCAATTTGTGTATTTTATGACGGAATCCGATACAATAATTTAGATAATCTGGCATTTTAAATCAAGTTGACTTTTTTACTGCATATGACCCGTAAGCTATATCTTATCATATCATTCTTTTACTTGTCATTCTCTAAAAAGTCAGGTTTTATGCCGCCGCAAGCAATAATTGCGCTGTAATTTTACTAAAAGCACTGGACTTTTTTGCCATTCATCCTTATACTGAGAATAGAATTTTAGGGGAGGCGGCAGCATGACATTCGGTCAGCGTATCCAGCAATACAGAAAAGAAAAAGGATTATCTCAGGACAAGCTGGCATCGACGCTTTACGTTACGCGACAAAGCGTAAGTCAATGGGAAAACGATAAGACTATGCCGTCGGTCGATTTGCTCGTCAAGCTCAGCGAGGTGTTTGGCGTCAGTGTCGATACGCTTTTGGGCAAGGAGGAGGAACAGCCAGTTCGTGAGCCTGTTGCAACAACGCCGGTCATTTCCGATCGCAAACGGCTTAGGCAATGTGCCGGCAATGAATTCCGCGCTACCGCAACGACGCTTGGCACTATCGCGATTTGTGTGTTTTTTTATTTGTTTTTGGTGAGCCGCATTTATCCCCCGGCGCTCAGCGGAATACGCACTAACTTGGATTACTCCGGCTTTATTTGGCAGTTCGTTGCGGCTTCTCTTTTACTGGCGACAACCTGCGGTTTTGTCAGTTACCGTATGGTACTGTACCGGCGCGATTTAAAGAATTCTCCGTCGCTGTCAAATTGCACCCTGCAATTCTTTGACGACTGCTTTGTTTTGCACGACGGCAGCGAAACTCCGCTTTCCTTTTATTATACACGCCTAAAGCGCGTGATGGAAACCGATAATTTCATCGTGATCACAATGGACGATAAACGCCGCATTTGTGTAGATAAGCATAATATAGACGGTGACCGTGAGCGGCTGTACACTCTGCTCAAGGGCTGTAAGCGCTACCGCCGCAGGCTGTGCGTTTTGGGTGGTAAGCGCGATATCAGCGAGCGTACGCAAGCTGTGCTGGGATATACTGTCAACATTCTGTTTATTGCCGTGCTGTTTATGTATTGGTATGAAGCAGTTGCGCACATGCGCATCATTACTGACGGATCAATTCCAACAACCATGCGTTGGTGCATAATACTGTTGCCTTACATAATAACGGTAGGAACACTGATAACCGGCGTAATACTGACGCTCCGTAAAATCAAGGCGCTGCGGCTGATTTTTGCAGGAGCTGCTATTACCGTTGCCGCGCTTTATGCAACATTTACTGTTACTGCCTTGCCGCTGTTCACTTTGCAGCAGCACCGCGTCATGCCGGATGAATTTGTCAGCGCCATGGAATCGCAAGGGATGAAGGTGGAGAAAGCGAATCAAGGACGCACCGAGCGACTGCTGATGGACTGCTACCGCGCTACCTCGCCCGAACAAGGCTTTACCATAGAATACTACAACTTTTTGGACGAAAGTGAGCACGAGGGACAGTTTTACGCATGGGAGCTGTACAACAAGTTGGCTTCCGACAACGAGATACGTGCCCGTCAAATAAAAAACAAAAGCTCGCTGGACGTTGTATTCAACCGCTATCTCACGGTGGAAACCGAAGTCAAATATTGCTATCTGTCGCTGAACCGCTACACGGTGATATATGTAATGACCGATCTTGAAAACAAAGAAAACGTGGCAAAGGTACTGGAGCAGTACCGCATGCCGCTGCCATACTAATGATTAGGTGATAATATGGTTAACAAGCAAATCAATAAACAAATACGCAGCATCTCCAACCGGTCTTCACTGCTGTTGCTTATATTTTTTGCAATAGATGTTCCGTTAAAGGCTTTATTAAGATATGTGTACAACTATGCTCCATACGGCTCTGTCTGGCAAAATGAAAAATTGATTTTTCTGCTGATGGAAGTCGGAAATTATGCCATAATATTTCCGGTCGTGTTTTTGGTGTATTATAAATGCCTGAACCGCAAAAACGGGCTGCATCTTAAGGATACATTTCAAAAATCGCGCCGTTCCAAGGGATGGCTGTTAAAATGGACAGTAATTGCCGTCGGCGTAACCCAACTGCTTCATTATATTATGCTGCCATTACTCAACATGATTTTTCAGAAAAATCTGTCGGGCGGCATCTCTTTAGCAGCGATCAACGGCAAGGACGACTTCCTCGGCTGGATCCTTTACGGTGTGCCGTGTATTTTGTGCGCCCCCTTCTTTGAGGAACTCCTGTTCCGCGCAACGATCTTTCGCAACAACGAACCGATGGGCCAGCTGCTTGCCTCCGTCGTCACCGGGGTAGCTTTCGGCTTATGGCATACCAATATAAATCAGACTTTCTTTGCGGCGCTGATGGGCGTTTTCCTCTGCCTGATCTACATTAAGACCCGTTCCATCATGTCCGTGATGTTCGTGCATTTCGCGAACAATCTGTTATCCTGCGCCTTAACGTTTGTAAGAGCACAGCTCGGAACCATTCTTTCGGCAAGCGATAAGGAATTCATGATCGAGGCGATGTTCGACAAGCAAACGGGACTTGCCATAACGCTGACATTGATAATACTGTTAACAATAGGAGTAATGATTGCCGGATTAACCATGTTTATAGTGGAGCTCGTCAAAACAAAGGGCAGGCTCGGTCTGAGCAAAGGCGAATTCCCTTACAATGCGCGTAAAAAAGCATTTGTCTTTCTTTCCGCTCCGTTGACGATTCTTTTGATTGTAGTGCTGATCGTACTGACGTTTGCTCCCTGATAGTTAATATTCTTTTCTTGAAAAAGACCTGACTCTCAAAAGTTAGATTTCGGTTTGACTTTTGAGAGTCCGTTTTTTATTGTATCAACCTTTTTATGTTCTCTATCTCCATCTGAATACTTGTTAATCGATTTTGTATTTCTTTGTTATCTTTAATGTCGATATTCAATCGTCCAACCAAATAATCAATACTAACATGAAAAAAATCCGCAAGTTGAATTAACGCATAGCTGTCAGGATTTGTTTTGCCTGTTTCATAATTAGAAAGTGTTTTTTGATCTATCCCCGTTGCTTTAGCGACATCGATTTGCCGTAAATCCATATCTTCTCTTAAATCTCTTATTCTATTCATAATGATAATCGCCTCCTGCAATTATCGTACTATTATTTTAGTATAACACATTGACATACTAAAATATTACCGCTATAATTATTTATACTAATATTTTAGTACACATTCGGTTTATGGTTATTATTTTAGTAGGAGATGGGATTATTGTTACTCGCGCGTTACAAAAAAACGGAAACAAGGTTTTTCTTATTGTTATTACTTTTCAATATAGCTTGTTTTTTGCCATTGATATGCTTTTCTTTTCAGCATTACAGTATTGGTTGTGCTACAATTGGAATTGTCCATAGTGATGATTCCTTTCGAATTGGTGTGTGGTAACTCAATTCTACTACAGAATCGTCCCTGTGGACTATTTATTTTTATTGTTGCAACTTCATTTTACAATGCGCAAAAAACTTCTATATATAAGGAAAGGGAAAATAATGGTAGGATTTATAATCGGATTGTTTGTTGGCGTTTTTCTCGGAGTTTGCGTTATGTGCTTATGTAACGTAGCTTCGAGAGCCAATAATATTGAACAGATAGAAAACGCAAAAGAGAAGAAAGGGGATAACAAATGATTTATGTACCGTTTGATAAACGAGATGACGTGGATCAGGAACACGTTATGAGAATCGGAAACGTCAAGGTTTTCTTTTTCAAGGAAAACTGCGAGAATAGCGGAATACAAAACGCTGCCAAACGGTTAGCTGAAGCCTATGAGAAAAGAATCAAGCCCGCCGCATAATGCAAATAATTTTGATGTTCGCACCTCATTGGTCTGTCTTGTTGTTAGTGTTTGGTCTAAACACTTATAAAACCGTCGAAATGTCAATCAATCAGTATAAAACTAATACCATCGAAAAAACATATGCAAATCTGTACTTATCCGAAATAAACTCTTATAAAAAGAAAAGCGGTAAAACAATAAAGAGTATAGAAATATGTACAGATAGCCACTGCGACACAGCGCAGGGAGAAAATGCATTGACCGTTAGATACGCATTTGAGCCATTAATGGAATACATCTCCGGCAGAGAATTCACCGTGAAATATATGGCTGATAATCAATATAGAATACAATATGAAAACAACGATTGGAAAGAATATGATTCTTCAAAGCAATTGGTATTTGACGGTGAAACCATGTATCTATGCGTATACTAACGGACAAAGACTTTTTATGAATATTTTTTTTAAAACCTTGACAACACAAAATCTACTGTATATAATAGTATATACAATTAAAATTCCCTTTTAAAGACTGTGACGGGAACAAGATATAAGCTTGGCGGCAAAGAGAGCCGTTGGTTGGTGTAAAACGGCGCGAGGGCTTATATGGATAGCTCATCCCCGAGTTGTCCGCGCGAAGGCTTAGGCGGGAGCGCGGAACGCTTGACAGCGTTATTTGTCAGGACTTTGTTGGAAGTCTGTAAGGGCTGTGCGGTGACGTACAGCTGAATTTGGGTGGTACCACGATTTTTTCGTCCCTTAACGCGACCCTGCGTCGCCTTAGGGGACTTTGTTTGTAATACCCTTTAGGAGGAAGCATTATGAAACCGTCATTTGAAAAGTACATTCCCTTTAAACAAATCGATCTGCCCGACCGCACATGGCCGAACAAGACGATCACCAAGGCTCCGATCTGGTGCAGCGTTGACCTGCGCGACGGCAACCAGGCGCTGATCGACCCGATGAATTTACAGGAAAAGCTCGAATTCTTCCACGCTTTATGCGACATGGGCTTTAAGGAGATCGAGATCGGATTTCCCAGCGCGTCCGAGACCGAATATGAGATCTGCCGTGAGCTTATCGAAAACAACCATATCCCCGACGATGTGACCATTCAGGTATTGGTGCAGGCACGTGAGCATTTGATCCGCAAGACCTTTGAGGCTATCAAGGGCGCAAAGAACGTTATCGTTCATTTCTACAACTCCACCTCGACCTTGCAGAGAAAGGTCGTATTTAAAACCGACATGCAGGGCGTTATCGACATCGCCGTGGACGGCGCAAAGCTGATCAAAAAGCTGACCGATGAGTACACCGGCGACACCAACATCCGCTTTGAATACTCGCCCGAAAGCTTCAGCGGCACCGAGCCCGACAATGCTGTTAAGATCTGCGACCGCGTTATGGAAGTGCTCGGATCCACCAAAGAGAATCCCGTTATCCTCAACCTGCCCAACACTGTTGAGATGTGCACGCCCAACACCTTTGCCGATCAGGTGGAATACTTTATCCGCCACATGAAGAACCGCGAGGCGGCTATCATCAGCGTTCATCCCCACAACGACCGCGGCTGCGGCGTGGCTGCCGGCGAGCTCGCATTGCTTGCAGGCGCAGACAGAGTGGAAGGCACGCTGTTCGGTAACGGCGAGCGTACCGGTAACATGGACATAGTCACCATGGGCTTAAATATGTACACGCAGGGCGTTGACCCCGAGCTGGACTTCTCGAACCTCCCCAAGCTCCGCGATATCTACGAGCGCTGCACGGGCATGAAGATCGACCCGCGTCAGCCTTACATCGGCGAGCTGGTATTCACGGCGTTCTCCGGCTCTCATCAGGACGCTATCAACAAGGGTCATCAGTATATGCGCGACAGCGGCACGGAATACTGGGAGATCCCCTACCTGCCTATTGACCCTGCGGACGTTGGCAGAGAGTACGAGCCGATCATCCGCATCAACTCTCAGTCCGGCAAGGGCGGCGCTGCATTTGTGATGAGCAACAACTTCGGCTATGACCTGCCAAAGCGTATGCATCCCGAGTTCTCTAAACTGGTGCAGGCAAAGTGTGAGGAGCTCGAGCGCGAACTGATCCCCAAGGAGCTGTTTGAGGTGTTTGAGCAGAATTACCTCAACCATCCGATGAAGTACAAGCTGACCAGCCGCAAGATTTACGAGGAAAGCGAAAACGGCAGGGACTACGTTCACTTCAAGGGCAAGCTGGTGATCGACGGCTCTCACGAAGTAAAGCTGCGCGGCACCGGCAACGGACCAATCGACGCGTTCTTCAATGCGCTCAAGAAGGTAGGTCTCGGCAAGTATGAGTTCATCAACTACAGCCAGCACGCTATCTCCGAGGGTTCCGACGCCAAGGCGGTGTCTTACATCGAGCTGAAAAAGCCCGACGGAAGCAACATCTTCGGTATCGGCGTTGACTCCAACGTTAATATAGCATCCGTACTCGGCGTTCTCAACGCAATCAACCGCGCCGAATGTATTTGATCTCCCGCCTTTTGAAAGGTTTAGCTGAACGGTTAGGTTCATCAACGGCGGGGCAAGCAACGGATTATTACTCACGTCGCGAAACGTTTAGTGCTCAGCTTAGTATCATCAACGGTGGGTCAAGCAACGATTTTTATCTCACCTCGCGAAACGTTTGGTGCATAGCTTATTTTCATCAACGGTAGGATAAGCAAAGGTTTTTATCTCACCTCGCGAAACGTTTGGTGCATAGCTTAAGACAAAATAAATCCAACAGCCCCTTAGCCAATCTTTGGTTAAGGGGCTGTTGTCAGCTTTGATCAAGCTGAATGATTATTTCATTGAGTTCTCGTAGGACTCAATCATCTTCTTGACCATCTGACCGCCGACAGAGCCGGCTTCCTTTGAGCTGAGGTCGCCGTTGTAGCCTTCCTTCAGGTTGACCCCTACTTCGTTAGCGCATTCCATTTTAAAACGGTTCATGGCTTCCTTTGCCTGAGGCACATTGATCTGATTGTTACTTCTTGCCATTACGTTGTTTCTCCTTTTTTCTTTTCCATCTATTTCAAGCGGCGGTCTGACTGCTCAGCTTGTCGCCGCATCAATAGTGTTAGGAGATTATTTATTTTTATTGCTTGTAAATTTTGTCAGATGTTTGAAAACACTCACCAAAAAGTTAATAGACGCATTGCAAAATTAAAGGCTATGGAAGCAACTTTGATTCGGTTCCGTTTTTTCACTAATAGCTATTCGATTTCCGTCAAACTCTTCTCCGCTTTTTTGACGAAGGTTTTGTTGACCGCTACGGCGGCTGCTAAAACCACGAGCGCAAAAACCGCAGCCGCGACAGCAGCGACTGTCACCGTTGTGCTGTTAAGGAATATCGCCGAAATCTCCGGGATCGCCGCAATAAATATGGAAACAAGCAGGGCGATAAACGTCACAAATCCGATAACGAGGGCAATGACGTTTATGCCGCTCAGTTTGCGAGATATTTCCGTCTCGCTGTCACGGTTGAACACCGGACTCTTTGCGTTGTTCACAAGCATACAGTTGACAAAGATCAAGTTACAAAGTACGCAGACGAACGCACCATACAGAAATACCCAGCTGCCGGTGAGAGTAACGACACCTGTCGCAATACAAACGATACCGAGGATCAGGATGTACGACACGCTTCCGAGCGAACAGATCAGCATGGAAAAGCGGAGCTTGCTCTTGTAGTAA
>CAMHCD010000094.1 GCA_946183545.1 uncultured Clostridia bacterium | reverse complement strand
TGATACTCCCCTATAAAAATGGCTATTTATCAACTGTTTGTTGTGACATAGCCTTAATTAAAAATTTAGGTCGGGCAGACAGGTTCCTGAATCGGAACCACCTCTGCCCGACTGTTTTTGTGTTATATTGCATGATATCCTGTTATTAAAAACCGTGATTTAACCAATAGTGTCACGCTGCCCTAAGGACAATTTCTTATTTGACACTATTGGTAAAAACCCAGTGTTTAAGCCATTTTTACAATAGTGTCACCCCGTTTTTATGTGACACTATTGGGGAATTTAGGTCAATAGTTTCCTTTTGATATTACAGATAATAGTTTAAGTTTAAAAATAACGCTGCCAATAGTTTCCTTTCAGCGTCAATATTCTACTTTGAATTACAGGGTGACACTATTGGTAAAACCGCATGGTTAAGCCATTTCTGCCAATAGTGTCAAATAACTTCATGCCCTTGGGGGGAGGCATATTTTATAACTGTCAATTTGGCGCTTTACAGTTGACGACATCGGCATTTATCCTGTATAATAGTAATATACAAGATAAATCTTTTATACAAGGAGGAATCAATATGTCTGTATCCATCATGACTCATCCGCTTATCAAGCATAAAATCACACTTCTCCGCAAATGCGGCACAGGTACAAGCGAAGTTCGCAAGCTGATCGAAGAGATCGCCATGCTCATGGGCTATGAGGCTTTGGCTGATCTGCCGACAGCCGATATCAGGATAACCACACCGATCGAGGAAACGATCCAGCCTGTACTCAACGGCAAAAAGTTAGCCGTTGTGCCTATTTTGCGAGCGGGTCTGGGTATGGTCAACGGTATTCTTGCGCTGGTGCCGTCAGCCAAAATCGGTCATATCGGCTTGGAGCGCGACCCCGAAACTCACGAACCGCGCGAATATTATTGTAAGCTTCCCGATAATATCGGCGAGCGCCAAATAGTGGTGGTAGACCCAATGCTTGCTACGGGCGGTTCCGCGATTGCAGCTGTGGATTTCATCAAACAGCGAGGCGGCAAAAAAATCAAGTTTATGTGTGTCATCGCCGCTCCCGAGGGTGTGGACGCGCTGACAAAGGCGCATCCCGATATCCAGTTGTATATAGGCTGCCTTGACCGCTGCCTAAATGAAAACGCCTACATCTGCCCCGGCTTGGGCGACGCGGGAGACAGGATCTTTGGGACGAAATAGCGCTGTCGCTGTAATAAAAAATTAACGATTAACAATTAACAATGAAGGTCGTGCAGACAGCAGGGCAAAATAAAAAACAACGGTTCCCGATTGTATTTATAGTAATACAGTCGGGAGCTTTTCGTTTTTGCAAAACAAAACCTATCTACTCGACCAAAACTGTTAATTGTTAATTGTTCATTGTTAATTGAAAAAAGTCGGGAATTTTACGTAGGTGCAAAACAAACCTATCTTCCCGACCTTAATTATTCATTATTCAGTTTTCAGTATTCATTATTCACTATGATCCTTCCCAACAGCTCTCCTACTTTTTCGTGATACACCAAGTCGGCTTGGCTGTCAAAGGGAGTGGCGTCGCGGTTGATAAGCACAACGGTGTTGCCGCGGAAGTACTGTATAAAACCCGCCGCCGGGTATACAGTCAGGCTTGTGCCGGCAATTATCAGGGTGTCAGCCTGCATAATGGCGTTCAGAGCGCCGTTGACCACGCTGTCGTCCAAGCCTTCCTCATAGAGCACTACGTCGGGCTTTATCACTCCGCCGCATTCGCAGGTAGGGATCCCGTCGCTGTCCTTGATAAACTGCGCCGTATAAAATTTACGGCAGTTGCGGCAGTAGTTGCGCAGCACGCTTCCGTGCAGCTCATATACGGTTTTGCTGCCTGCCGCCTGGTGAAGCCCGTCAATGTTCTGGGTTACTACGGCGGTCAGTTTTCCGGCTTTTTCCAGCTCGGCAAGCTTGTAATGAGCCTTGTTGGGCTTTTTGTCAAGGCAGAGCATCTTGTCGCGGTAAAACCGATAGAACTCCGCTGTTTTGCGCTCAAAAAAGGTGTGGCTCAAAATCTGCTCGGGCGGATAGTCGTACTTTTGGTTATACAGCCCGTCAACACTGCGGAAGTCGGGAATACCGCTTTCGGTGCTTACTCCGGCGCCTCCGAAAAAGACGATCCGTTTGCTGTTGTCAATAACCTGTTGCAGCTCTTCCAATGTATTCATCCGAATTCCCCTTTCCTATGTGAGAACACCGCACATGATTTTGTGCGGTGCTGCCTATACAACTTCATTATATCTCTGCCGCAAAATGAAGTCAAGTAGAAAATCGGCGTCAAATTTTGTGATATTTTTCCTCAAAAATGAGGCGCACAAATCAACAATAAAATGTAAAAACACTTGAAATATATCGCAATGTGTGGTAATATTGTAGTGATACTATGGGCTTATGGCGTGAAAATGCACAAAGTCCATCAAAAATAATTTAATATCCGGCAGAATGGAGTTGATTATTATGGCAAGAAGCGCAGGAGTATTACTTTCTATCACCTCGCTTCCTTCCCCCTACGGTATCGGCACCATCGGCAAAGAGGCTCGTCAGTTTGCGGATTTCCTAAAAGAGTCCGGACAAACTATTTGGCAGATCCTTCCCGTTGGTCCGACAAGCTACGGCGATTCGCCGTATCAGTCGTTTTCAACCTACGCGGGCAACCCCTACCTGATTGACCTCGATACCCTTAAAGAAGAGGGTCTGGTCACTCAGGAGCAGCTTGACAGCTTTGACTGGGGCAGCGACCCGGGAAAGGTAGATTACGAAAAGATCTACAACAGCCGTTTTGAGGTTTTGAAGATCGCGTATCAAAACTACAAAACGAAGGATCAAAGGAAGTTCCGTTCCTTTAAGCGCAGAAACGGCAAGTGGCTCAAAAACTACGCGCTGTACATGGCTGTTAAAAACAGCCTCGGCATGGTGTCGTGGACAGAGTGGCCCGAGGACATCAAAATGCGCGACGAGTTCGCTCTGCGCCGTTACGAGCGCAAGCTCAGGAGCGAAATGGACTTTTGGCGCTTTGTGCAGTTCAAGTTCTATGAGCAGTGGGAAAGCTTCCGCGCTTATGTAAACGGACTGGGCATAAAGATCATGGGCGATATGCCTATCTACGTTGCAATGGACAGCGCAGACACCTGGGCTAACCCCGAGATCTTCCAGCTTTACGACGACGGCGACCCCATTGCAGTGGCAGGCTGCCCGCCGGATTATTTCTCGGAAACCGGACAGCTTTGGGGCAATCCTCTTTACGACTGGGATTATCTGGAGCAAACCGATTACGAGTGGTGGTTCGAGCGCATCAAGGCGGCTTCAAAGCTGTTTGACATCACCAGGATCGACCATTTCCGCGCCTTTGCCAGCTACTATTCAATTCCCTATCCCGCGGAAAACGCGATCAACGGCGAGTGGGTCGTAGGTCCGCGCATCAAGTTCTTCCGCATGATGGAGGAGGAGTGCGGCGAGTTTGAGATCGTAGCCGAGGATCTGGGCACCCTTACCCCCGACGTTACCGAGCTGATGGAGCAGACCGGATACCCGGGAATGAAGGTTTTGGAATTTGCCTTTGACAGCGGCGAGGAAAACGATTACCTTCCCCATAACTATACCGAAAACTGCGTAGTTTACACGGGAACCCACGATAACGACACCGTAATGGGATGGCTGGAGACCGCCGATCCCAAGGACGTTGAGTACGCAAGAAGCTATTGCAAGATGGCAGACGACGAGCCGTTCAACTGGGGTCTTATCCGTACCGCGTACGAAAGCCTGGCGGACACCGCTATTGTTCCGCTTCAGGATATCCTCGGACTCGGTTCCGAAGCAAGAATGAACACGCCGTCCACCACAGGCAGCAACTGGGTTTGGAGAATGGATCCGGCTGACCTGACGGATGAGCTTGCTAATAAATTAAAATCATTGTCTGTTGAAAGCGGACGATTGGAGGACTAATAACAATGAGCAATATTATGGACAAACTCGAGCTTACCGCGCAGTCAATGTACTGCAAAAAGGTTGAGGAACTGACCGCTTCCGAGCTTCATTTGGCGCTTGGTAAGGCAGTTATGGGCGAAATAGCTCCCGACTGGGCAAAGAGTAAGGAAAAACACAACAAGCAGAGAAGAGCTTACTACTTCTCCGCAGAATTCCTGATGGGCAGAATGATGTACAACAACCTCTATTGCCTGGGTATTCTGGAAGAAGTTACAAAGCTTTTGAAGAAAAAAGGCATCGACATCAACGTGTTTGAGGAAATCGACGATGCCGCTCTCGGTAACGGCGGTCTCGGCCGTCTGGCAGCGTGCTATCTTGACTCCGCCGCAACTCAGGAGGTTCCCCTCGACGGTTACGGCATCCGTTATAAGTACGGTCTGTTCAAGCAGCTTATCAAGGACGGTTATCAGGTAGAGGTTGCCGACAACTGGCAGCGCTTTGAGGATCCCTGGTGCATCCGCAAGGAAGACGAAACCGTTACAGTATCCTTTAAGGATCAAACAGTTAAGGCTGTTCCTTATGATATGGCTGTTATCGGCTGCAAAACCAAGAACATCAATACCCTGCGTCTTTGGCAGGCAGAAGCGGTAAATGAGTTTGACTTCACCGCATTCAACAACACCGAGTATGACAAGGCTGTTAAGGAGAAGAACGACGCGGAGAATATCTCTAAGGTTCTGTATCCTAACGATAACAAATACGAGGGCAAGGTGCTCCGCTTAAAGCAGCAGTATTTCTTCTGCTCCGCTTCTCTGCAGGACATCATGCGCCGTTATAAGGCAAAGCACGGCAATGACTTTAGCTTCTTCGCTAAGGAAAATGCTATTCAGCTCAACGATACCCACCCCGTATCCTGCGTTCCCGAACTGGTAAGACTGCTCCAGCTTGAGGGCATGAGCTTTGACGATGCGTTTGAGATCGCGCGTCAGACCTGCTCCTACACCAACCACACCGTACTCAGCGAAGCGCTTGAAAAATGGAGCGCAGACCTGATGACTCAGGTTATCCCCGAAATCTATGATATCATCTGCCTGATCGCCAACAAGTGTCAGGAAGAGCTTATCGCCAAGGGCGTAAGCGGCGAAGTTCGCGCCAAAATGCGCATTATCGACGGCAACTCCGTTCATATGGCAAGACTGGCTACCTATGCCGGCACATATGTTAACGGCGTAGCTCAGCTGCATACCGAGATCCTTAAGAGAGATCTGCTCAAGGAGTGGTATGAGGTTTATCCCGAGCGCTTCCTCAACAAGACAAACGGTATCACCCAGCGCCGCTGGCTCGGTCTTTGCAACCCCGAGCTCTCCGAGCTTATCACCGAAAAGGTCGGCTCCGACGATTGGCTTATCGACCTGTCCAAGCTCTCTGTTCTCAACGATTGTCTGGACGCCCGTACTATCAATAAGTTCAATAAGATCAAGGCTAAAAAGAAGGTTCAGCTCGCCGAGTACATCAAGAAGATGGACGGCTTTGATGTAAATCCCGACACCATCTTTGACGTACAGGTCAAGCGTCTGCACGAGTACAAGAGACAGCTTATCAACGCTTTCTCGATCATGGCTATCTATTTCCGTATCAAGGAAGGCAAGCTGCCCAACTGGACTCCCACAACCTTCATCTTCGGCGCAAAGGCTGCTCCCGGCTACGCAAGAGCTAAGGCTATCATCAAATACATCACCGAGATCGCTAACCTCGTTAATAACGATCCCGACACCAAGGACAAGCTGCAGGTTTACTTCATCTCCAACTA
Source organism: uncultured Clostridia bacterium (assembly GCA_946183545.1). GTDB lineage: Bacteria > Bacillota > Clostridia > Oscillospirales > Acutalibacteraceae > Ruminococcoides. Next base: position 2,319 of record CAMHCD010000094.1, on the reverse strand, counting down.
CAACGTATCCTATGCAGAGAAGATCGTTGTTGCGGCTGATATCTCCGAACAGACCTCTACCGCAGGTCTTGAGGCTTCTGGTACCGGTAACATGAAGTTCATGCTCAACGGCGCGGTCACCCTGGGCACATGGGACGGCGCTAACATCGAGATCGCAGAGTGCGCAGGCGTAGAGAACGAGTACATCTTCGGCGCAAGAGTTGAGGATATCGAAAAGATCAAGGCAGAGGGCTACGACCCCGCTAAGCTGATCGAAGAGAATCCCGAGCTCCAGAAAGTGGTCAACACCCTGATCGACGGCACCTTCGACGACAACGGCGCTGAGGGTGAGGGCAGCTTCAGAGAACTGCATCACGCGCTTACCAAGGGTACACACTGGCACGATCCCGACCATTATTTCCTCATGCTCGATCTTCCCGATTACATCGAGACCAAGATCCGCGCAAACGCAGATTATGCGGACCGCAAGGAATTCGGTAAGAAGTGCCTGCTCAACGTTGCTAACGCCGGAAAGTTCTCTTCCGACAGAGCGATCCTTGAATACGCTAAAGAAATCTGGCACACCAGCTATAAGAAGTAATTATTTGTGGACAGACGGGTTGCTTAGGCGATCCGTCTGTATTTTAATACGACTCACGGGTTATACTATAATATATTATTGTTTAGGAGGAATAAAAAATGAAATACGCAGGAACACAAACCGAAAAGAATTTGTTGGCGGCATTTGCCGGTGAATCACAGGCGCGCAACAAGTATACCTACTTTGCGTCTAAGGCGAAAAAGGAAGGCTACGAGCAGATCGCGGCTCTGTTTTTGAAAACAGCCGACAATGAAAAAGAACACGCCAAAATGTGGTTCAAGGAGCTTGAGGGCATCGGCACGACCGCCGAGAATCTTAAAGCGGCAGCAGACGGCGAAAACTACGAGTGGACGGATATGTACGACGGCTTTGCCAAGACAGCCGACGAAGAAGGCTTCCCGGAGCTCGCCGAAAAGTTCCGTATGGTAGCCGACATCGAGAAAGCTCACGAGGAACGCTACCGTGCTCTGCTCCAAAACGTGGAGACCGCACAGGTGTTTGCAAAGAGCGAGGTAAAGGTTTGGGAGTGCAGGAACTGCGGACACATCGTTGTAGGCACCAACGCGCCCGAAATCTGTCCTGTTTGCGCTCATCCGCAAAGCTTTTTTGAAATTCACGCCGAGAATTATTAAGATTATTATTGATTTATTCTTTAATATAGGCTATAATAATGGACAGCGCTGTATTTTGCGCTGCCCATTTTTGTTTTGAAAGGAAGCGGACTATGAAAAGAATCATCGCTATAATATTAAGCATCAGCTTGTTTGCTGCAGTCGCTGCCGGTTGTGCCGGCGCAACGCCTGCCGCTACCCCGTATCCCACAGACGCCAGCACGGAAATGAAGGATTATAAGGATACCTTCGGGGATCTTTGTAAGTATCTGTCAGCCAAGGGCTATATTAACGCGCTGGAGGAAAATAAGAATAAATCGTTTAGAGATGCTAAGAGCGAATTGATCGGCGCAAGTGCGGGCGAAAAGTTTGTTTGCACAATGAGCGGCGCAACCAATGTCACCATCGAACTGTACGATTTTTCCAAGCCCGCTTCTCCCGACGAGGTCTATAACAGCGTCAAAAAAGACGGAAAGTTTTCTGTCCTTGAAATGGATGAAGTAAATGCGTATCTGTCCGATAACGGCAAGTATATGATGGTATACATAGATCCTTCGGTCAATTTGAATGACCCGGACAAAAACAGCGACGGATATAAGCGCTTTGAAAAAGTCTATAAGGATTTTAAAGAATTCCATAAATAATTTTTTAGTTCGGACAGGAAGCATTATTGTTTCCTGTCTCTTTTAATGCTTTACCTTGCGAAAGTCCACAAGATATTGTGTCAAATATTACAAAAATGTAGCTTATAACACAATGGAAAAATTTTTTGAAAAATTTTCAAAAATCTCTTGACTTTTTTCTGTTTTAGTATTATAATAGCAAATGTTCGGTTGAGGACAACAATTATAAACGTTGTAGATAATATACAAAGTTTATACGCTTTAGTTGTCTAAAATCAACAAACAGAACCTTGAAAATTGAACAATAAGCAAAGAAAGAAACCCGTAATGACTTTGAGTAAATACTCAAAAAATTACAGTGAGATGTACACTAAAATACATCGGTAAATTCACGAACGTGTCAGTATGATAAGTTCTGGATTAAGAGATTAAAGCTCTAAGATTTTAACGGCATAAGCTGTTGAGATACAAATTTTAGAGAGTTTGATCCTGGCTCAGGACGAAC
>CAMHCD010000093.1 GCA_946183545.1 uncultured Clostridia bacterium | reverse complement strand
CGTTCGAGAGATCATATGAACCGCTGCAATTACTCTAAGCTATTTAATACTAAAACAATTATTTATTCAGCGTCAATCAATAATGAAATATATATCGAACGGTTCAAATAACACCGAACGGTTCATATTGTTTTTAGGGTGAACCGTTCGTAAAAACCCAGTGTTTATGCGGTTTTCCACCGAACGGTTCAAATAACTTTCATGCCCTTGGGGAAAGAAAAAGAGGAGACCGTTGCGGTCTCCCCTCTAATCTATTCTATACCGAATATTAATCAAAGAACTTGCTGTGGATAGCCTTTACCGCCTTGTCTGCGTCGGCAGCGTCGATCAAAACGGAGATCTTGATCTCGCTGGTGCTGATCATGCGGATGTTGATCTGAGCGTCATACAGCGCCTCAAACATCTTTGTGGCGACGCCGGAGTGGCTCTCCATGCCTGCGCCGACGATAGAGATCTTGGCGACCTCGTCGTCATAAAGAACTTCCTTTGCGCCGAGGGTATTTACCATGTAGTCCTCAAGAACCTCAACGGCCTCGGGACCTCTGTCCTTGGCTACGGTAAAGCTGATATCCTTTTTGCCGTCGTGACCGATGGACTGGAGAATGATGTCGATATTGATCTTCTTCTTTGAAAGCTTAGAGAACATTTTAAAGGCAAGACCCGGATAGTTGGGTACGCCGATTACTGAAATTCTTGCGATATCTGTATCCTTGGCTACGCCGCTGATTAACATTTTTTCCATTCTTGGTTTCTCCTTTACAATTGTGCCCGAAGCCTTTGCCATGGAGGAAAGCACCTCAAGCTCGATTCCGTATTTTTTAGCCATTTCAACCGAGCGGTTGTTCAGTACCTGAGCGCCGAGTGTAGCGAGCTCCAGCATTTCGTCATAAGAAATCTCCTTGAGCTTCTTGGCGTTTTCGACCTTGCGCGGGTCTGCGGTATAAACGCCCTCAACGTCGGTATAGATCTGGCACAAATCAGCGTGCATCGCCGCCGCGATTGCAACTGCGCTGGTGTCGGAGCCGCCGCGTCCCAGCGTGGTTATGTCGCCGTGACGGGAAATGCCCTGAAAGCCTGCGACCACAACTATGTTGTTTTGGTCGAGCTCGTCCTGGATACGGGACGCGTCCACGCGCTTGATGCGTGCGCTCGTGTGTGATGAGGAGGTCTCAAAGCCTGCCTGCCAGCCCAACAGCGAGGTTGCGTGGTAGCCTAACTTCTCGATAGCCATAGCAAGCAGGGCAATAGAAATCTGCTCGCCTGCCGCCAACAGCATATCCTTTTCACGTCTGGATGCGTCGGGGTTGATCTCCATTTGTTTTGCAATCAAATCGTCTGTGGTGTCGCCCTGTGCGGATACGACAACTACAACGTCGTTGCCCTTTGCGTAGGTGTCTGTTACGATTTTTGCAACATTCATCACGCGCTCGGCGTTAGCCACAGAGCTTCCGCCGAATTTTTGTACTATCAAACTCATATAACTATACTCCCTTAATATGATACTGCAAATTACTCAGTCAGTTGATTACAGGTCTCCTATGCGGATAGCGGACAGGATCGTAACGCCCTGTTCCTTGAGTGTCTCCGCTTTGTCGAGGTAATCGCCGTAGCGCATGGACTGCGTCAGAATAGCTGCTCTGGTGCTGCCCTCGTGGCTTAAAGATGTCACAGTGCCAAACAGTGCTTCCGCCTTGGCGACAGCGTCCTCGCCGTTAACGCGAAGATACATAGCGCACTCGGAATCCTTGTAGTCGATGATGTTTTTGCCGTTGCCGTCAGTCCAGAAGATATGACGTCTTGCTTTAAGGTGGTGGCAGCAGTCCACGATGTCGGCTACGACAGCCGAAGCTGTGGGCAGCTTTCCCGCGCCCTTGCCGTAGAACACTACGTCGTCGGTGCAGTCGCCTCTTACCATAATGCCGTTGAACTCGTTGTCAATGTTGGCAAGCTGGCTGCTCTTGGGCACCAGCATCGGGGCGGTGATGATGTCGATCTTGCCGCCGCTGAGCTTCTTGACGCTGCCGATCAGCTTGATAACATAGCCGAACTTTTCGGCGTATTTTACGTCCTCCAAGGTAATTGTCGTGATGCCCTCGGTATGTACCGCTTCGGGATACACATGCTTGCCGTATGCAAGAGAAGCCAAAATACAGATCTTGCGGCACGCGTCATGGCCTTCGATGTCGGCCGCGGGATTGCGCTCGGCAAAGCCCAGATCCTGAGCCAGCTTTAAAGCGTCCTCAAACTGCATGCCGTCTTCTATCATTTTAGTCAGAATAAAGTTTGTGGTTCCGTTCAAAATGCCTGCGATCTCGTTGACATTGTTTGCTACCAAGCACTGGTTCATGGGGCGGATGATCGGAATACCGCCGCCAACCGAAGCCTCAAACAGGAAATTGACGTTTTCTTCCTTTGCGATCTGCAACAGCTCCGCGCCGTGAGCCGCAACGAGCTCCTTGTTTGAGGTTGCAACGCTTTTGCCTGCCTTGAGGCAGCGCTTTACATAATCGTAAGCTGGGTTCAGACCGCCCATAACTTCAACAACAACGCGGATCTCGCGGTCGTTGATGATCTCTTCAAAGTCTTTGGTGAATCTGTCCGCAATGGGGCTGTCGGGGAACTCACGAAGGTCAAGCACCTTTTTGATGTGAATCTCCTCGCCCAAGCTTGCAAACAGCTTTTGCTTGTGTGTTAAAAGAATTTCCGTAACACCTGAGCCTACCACTCCGTGTCCCATAACTGCTACTGATACCATAGTATTAACCATCCTTTAGAATTCCTCGGCGGCGCTGCCGCCCTGTGATATGACAATTGATTTGCTTTGGCGCTTATCACTCCGGAGTGATATTTCCGTCAGGAGCCTCGCCGTCCTGACCGCCTCCGCCTTGGCTGCTTTCGCCGCCTCCGCCGCCGTCAGCCGCGCTGCTTTGTTCGCCTCCGCCGCCGTCAGCCGCACTGCTTTCGCCGCCTCCTCCGGAGTTACCGCTTTGCTGCGGTGTGTCGCCCGCGGACGAGCTTTGACCGCTGTCGACCCATGAGGACTGATCGCTGTAATTGCTGCCGTAGGTGTAGTCGCCGTAGTACGCGTCGCCGTAACCCGGCATATTGTCCTCGGTATAGTATCCGACGTATTTGCCGGAAACATTGTCTGTGGAAATGATCAAGCCGGTCAGCGGATTGTAGGTCGCGGGCTTGACGTTTGCGGAAAGGGTGTAGTCCTTTTGCTCCTTGTCCTTTAGGTACTCGCCCATGATCTGAGCGAAGAACTTTGCGGAGCGCGTTGTGTCGGTAATGGTTTGCGGTGAATCATAGCCTGTCCATGTTGCCATGACACAGTAAGGAGACATGCCGCAGAACCATGAGTCCTTGTCGTCGTTGGTGGTACCTGTCTTGCCTATGATGTCCCAGCCTGCTATCTGCGCGTAAGCCGCGTTGGTGTGCTGGCTGTTTTCCACATTGTAGTGGAGCAGACGGTTCATGATAGCTGCGGTCTCCGGTGAATACGCCTTTTTGGGAATAGCGTCGCGGTTGTCGATTATGGTGTTGTCCTCGGAGTCCGTCACATAGAAGTAGGTGTACGGCTTGTAGTACAGTCCGCCGTTGCCCATGTAGGTGAAGCCCGCCGCCATTTCGCGCACGGTCACACCGCCGTTCATACCGCCGATGGACAGTGAACCGATCTGGTACTGATCGCTTTCCTCCAGGTGAGTAAAGCCCATTTTGGTTATTGCCTGCTCATATGCTGCCGACGGACCGCCGATCATCTGCAATACCTGAACTGCCGTTGCGTTTGAGGAGTACTCGATAGCGTCGGGCAGCAGCATGTTGCCGAAGTAGGAGCCGTATGCGTTGCTCGGGCCGGGGGTGTATGTGTCGGTGGATTCGTTATATTCGTACTTTTCGATCGGTTCGTCAAGAACGGTCGATGAATAGTAAAGCTGCTTGCTGTCGATCGCCATGGGGTATACAAACACTGGCTTGATCGAGGAACCGGGCTGCAGTGAGGAGTGAGTCGCTCTGTCCCACGCAAGGTCGGTGGTCTTACGCTGCGAGCTTCCCACGGTGGCTATGACTCTGCCGTCAAAGCCCATCATGACCGAGCCTATCTGGATCTCGGGGTCTCCGGTTTTGTCGAGCTTAAGCGCGGCTTCTTCGATGTAGTTCTGCATTTTTTCGTCGATAGCGCAGTATATTTTAAGACCCTCGGTGTATATCTTTTCGCTTGCCGCGTCGGTACTGATGTTGTAGTAGTCTGCAAGGTCTCTCCGCAGGTCAAAGAACATCTGGTCGTAATACCAGTTCTGAACATAATCGGTATCGTCGTCCTCGTCCTCTTCGCCGGCGCTTTTATAACCTACGAACTTCATCTTTGCGGATTCCTGTTTGGCGTCGTTGTACTCCTTGGAATCGATTTTTCCCTGATCGTACATCTCCTTGAGGATGATCTCGCGGCGTATTTTGTTTTGGTCGGGATACAGCAGGGGGTTCCAGCGCGACGGGTTCTGTGTGATGCCCGCAATCGCCGCGCACTCCGACAGTGAGCAGTTGCGTATGCTCTTGCCAAAGTACAGCTGCGCAGCCGCCTCAACGCCCTGACAGTTGTTGCCGAAGTTTACAACGTTTAGGTAGGCTTCCAAAATCTGATCCTTTGTGTACTCCTGCTCGAGCTTAAGCGCCTTGCATATCTCGCGGAGCTTACGGGTGATGGATACCTCGTTGTCGTCGGTGATGTTTTTGATAAGCTGCTGGGTGATAGTGGAGCCGCCGTAGGAGTCGCCGCCGGTGGCAAGGGTGCCTACAGCGGACAGGGTACGGGTCCAGTCAACGCCGTTGTGGTCGTAAAAACGCTTGTCCTCAATGGAAATGATAGCTTCCTTCATAGCCTGAGGAATGTCGTTGTTGCTTACCCAGATACGGTTTTCGGTGCTGTAGAGCTTTTGACGCTCAACAAACTCGCCGGAGTCGCCGTCCTTAACAAAAATACGGCTCGTCTGGTTCATCGACTTTGCCTTAAGGTCGATTCCCGTCGGCTCGGAAGCCAGCGCAAAAATATAGATGGAAAGCGACACAACGGTAATTATGCCCGTGACAAACAGCACGCCGAAAATGGTTAGAAACAGTTTGCCGAGCACCTTGAAGAACCGCTTTGCGCCGCTCTGCTTCTTCGGCGGGGAAACAACGCCCGCCTCCGCAAGCTTGTCAGTGTAGTTACTGATGTCAGTTTCACGTTTATTTCGCATATTTACTCCTCTGAACATACAATTAGGATAAACCTGCTTTGTTTTATTTGCAAATTATCTGTTATCAAAAAGAGGCTACTTTCGGATAATAACAGATTAATATTGTTATTATAGCACTTTCAAAGGGAAAAATAAAGATTTTCAAACAAATTTTTAATAGAAAATATCAATTGTCGCTCGGGTAATTTTATGAAAATGGGTGAATATCGGCATAACAATGGGAAAAACTAAGCTCAGCACAAAGTAAATGAGGTTTTAAGATCATGAAAAAAATAATTTGTATCGCAGCCACGGGAGTTATTTTGATCACTTGCGTATGTGTAAACGCAGTAGCCACGGCGCAGTCCGCGCCCGCTCAGGCGGCAGTTGAGGAGCAGCCGAATAAATATGTTATCAAGTCGGAGGGCGGCAGACTGGTCGTGTACCGCTTTGGACAGGACAAGCCGTTTTTGTCAACAGAGACCTTTGCCGCCAACCTTCCCAAAAGCGACGCCGACAGGCTCAGACAGGGAGTAGAGGTAGAGGGCGAGCGCGCGCTGAGAAAAACGCTGGAGGATTATTGTTCCTGAATTGATAATTGAAAAGCTTTGTTTTCTGATATGATGATGGTTAGTTTATGAGCAAGCGTGGGGAAGGCTCCTTTTTAAAAGGAGCTGTCGCGCCGCTGTGCGGCGTGACTGAGGATTCTCACGTGCCGCTCTTTCTTATACGTCCGCTATAATTCGATATGTCAAACGTATTGTTTATCGGGTAACGTTTAACGTGATTGGAAACTACCTGCCTTGGGAATCCTCCGTCATTTCGCAAAGCGAAATGACACCTCCTTTCGTAAAGGAGGCTTTTGGTGCCTTTGTCAATCGTTGTTTTGTAAATCTAACCGTACCAACTTTTTCTACAGTCAGGGATGCCGCAAGGGTTTCTTCTCCTTATAGGGGGATTGAGGGGGTCTGGGCGACTGCCGTACCTCCCCTACATTGTTGGTTACTGACACATCATAAATAACCAAACGTTCCCTCCATTGCCCTCATCGTTTATTTTTATTTCTATTCTGTCTCGCGAAACACCGACGTAATCAATCCGACCGACATCAAATACGCGAAGTAAAAAACTCGCGAAACGCGAATAATAACCAAACGTAATTTCCCTTGCCCTCACAGCTTCCATAAGATCAACTCTGTCTCGCGAAACACCGACGTAAAGTTTTTAACCGACATTAAGAACGCGAAGTAAAATAATTGACATTTTGGGAGTTTTGAGGTATGATAAAAAGCAATAATGCCTTTGTAGCGTTATAGTTGCATTTTTACTTGAAATGTTGCGAATTACCAATAAAATTGTGAGCAAAAGCAAAGGAGAATACCGTATGATTTCTACTGTGATCGATCAGTCGCTGGGACTGGAGTTCCCGATTTTTCAGGGCGGAATGGCTTGGGTAGCCGACGCGTCTCTTGCCGCAGGCGTTTCCAATGCGGGCGGACTTGGTATTATTGCCGCCATGAACTCAAACGGCGAGCAGCTGCGGGCGGAGATCCGCAAGTGCAAGGAGCTTACTCAAAAGCCGTTTGGCGTAAATATCATGCTGATGAGTCCGTTTGCGGATGAGGTCGCCGATGTTGTGGTCGAGGAAGGCATAAAGCTTGTCACCACCGGCGCCGGTAATCCCGGCAAATACATGGAGAAGTGGACAGAGGCAGGAATCAAGGTCATTCCCGTAGTCGCGAGCGTGGCTCTTGCAAGGAAAATGGAAAAGAGCGGCGCGTTTGCCGTTATTGCCGAGGGCGGCGAAAGCGGCGGTCACGTGGGCGAGCTTACCACAATGGCGCTGGTGCCTCAGGTGGTAGACGCCGTGTCCATCCCTGTTATTGCGGCAGGCGGCATCGCCGACGGAAGACAGGTCGCGGCGGCGTTCATGCTCGGCGCGGTCGGCGTTCAGGTAGGCACACGCTTTTTGGTTGCCGAGGAATGCACGATCTCACAGGCATATAAGGATAAAGTTTTAAAATCAAAGGATCACGACTCCGTGGTAACGGGCAAGCGCTTGGGTCATCCCGTGCGTTCCATCAGAAACGCCTTTACCAGAGAGTATCAGAAGGCGGAATACGATTCTTCGACCGTATCCGATGAGGAGCTCGAGAAGATGGGCGCAGGCGTTCTGCGTATGGCTGCGCGTGAGGGCGACGTAAGGAACGGCTGCGTGCTCGCGGGTCAGGTCGCCGGAATGGTAAATAAAGAGCAGTCCGCAAGGGAGATCATCACCGAGATGTTCGCCCAGGCGGAGGAAGTGCTGAACGGAGCGACAAAATGGGTAAAATAGCATTTGTTTTTTCAGGTCAGGGCGCACAGTACAGCGGCATGGGCAAAGCTATGGCGGATACATATCCTGCCGCAAAAGCCGTGTTCGATATGGCGGACAGCGTTCGCGAGGGTACTTCAAAGCAGTGCTTTGAGGGTACAGCAGAGGAGCTTTGTCAGACCGTCAATACCCAGCCCTGCGTTTTTGCCGCGGACTTAGCGGCGGCATACGCATTGAAGGAAAAGGGGATCACCCCCGACTGTGTTGCGGGCTTTTCGCTTGGCGAGATAGCGGCGCTGGCGTTTTCCGGAATGCTTAGCGACGAAGAGGCTTTTCGTCTTGTGTGCAAGCGCGGCGAGCTTATGGATAAGGCGGCGCATGAAAACCCCGGCGCGATGGCGGCGGTAATGAAGCTTACGCCGCAGCAGGTCGAGGAAATCTGCGCACGGTTCGATAAGACATATCCCGTCAACTACAATTCACCTGCCCAGACGGTCGTTGCCACTACCACCGAAAACGCCGAGGCGTTTTGCGCGGCGGTAAAGGAAGCAGGCGGCAAGGCAAAGCTGCTCGCGGTAAGCGGAGCGTTCCATTCACCGTTCATGGCTCAGGCGGCTCAGGGTCTTGCGGATT
>CAMHCD010000092.1 GCA_946183545.1 uncultured Clostridia bacterium | reverse complement strand
ACTATCATAATACGAATAGTGGGGTTCTTCATACCCTTTGCTTTAAGGCGGTTGATTTTTTCGCTCATGACTTCGTTTACCGCCTGCGGAAAACGGTTCAGTCCCCTGCCGCTTTTGCAGTCAACCGCGATAGCGGTAATGCCTTGCTTTTTGTAAAAATCTATCCACATTTTGGTTGCGGTTTGATTTGCCATATCGCATTTGTTTAATAGAATAACGCGAGGCTTATTTTGGATAATTTTGTTTATATCCGGATTACGGCTGCTGACCGGTATACGCGCGTCGATGATCTCGGCAACAGCATCGACCAGTTTAAGGCTTGCCTGGATCTGACGTTTGGTTTTGGTCATATGACCTGGGAACCATTGGATGTTTTGCATTTCGCTCATAATAATCACCTTTTAGAAAAATAAGCTTATTCTTTTGCATAAGAATAAGCTTATCTGAAAATCAATACAAGTATTTAATTCGGTCAAACGGGAACGCTACGACCTGCGCTTTACCGATGACATTTGAAACGTCAATTAAACCGATTTCGGTACTGCGGCTGTCAAGAGATACCTGACGGTTATCACCCATGACAAAAATCTTGCCCTTGGGGATTACGTCGGGAACCTGATTGTCACCCTTATTATTGGCGAATGTAGAGCCCTTGATGTAGCTTTCGGGAATCACAACACCGTCAACAATTATTCTGTCGTTGTCATAGTCAAGCTTTAATGACTGACCCTCGGTAGCGATAACACGCTTGATGATGGGTTTGTCGTATTTCTCGCCATGAGAAATAACGACGATATCGCTGTCATGCGGAGTATAAAACAGATTGGTAACAATGACCTTATCTTTGTTTTGCAGGGTATCGTCCATGGAGGTACCGTCAACCTCAACCAAACGGAATACAAAGGTCAGGCAAACCACCACAATGGCAATAGCAAAAATAACACAACGGATCCAATCGTAAATACCGGCAGTAAGACCCTCTGAATTAACCGCTTGAAAGCGAACTGCGTTGGGATTTGCCGCAGTCTTTTTTTGTAATTTATTCTTACGTTTTGATTTGCTTTCGGGAACTTCTTCAAAGGCAGCCTTGAATTCTTCCTGAAAATTATCGTCAAACTTTTTTGACTTTGATACTGTCTTTGCGCTTTCGTCGTCCATATCCAAAGCAATGTCGGTGTCGGAAAAATCATTATCCAACTCGTCGTCATACTTGCTTGAAAAATCTTCTCTCAAAAAACTCACCTACTTCATGTAAGCGCCGGCGGGCGCTGTTTACACCTTTGTGATAGATAAAAAAGGGAACTAAGCAGTTCCCCTTTTATCCATATTCGAGAATTACTTACGAATTTGTTCCTTAACTTTAGCAGCCTTACCAACTCTGTCACGCAGATAATAGAGCTTGCTTCTGCGAACCTTACCGTAACGAACTACCTTAATATCCTTTACGTTGGGGGAATGCAGGGGAAATACTCTTTCTACTCCGACGCCGTAAGCAACACGTCTTACGGTAAAGGTCTCTGCTACGCCACTGCCTCTTTTGGCAATAACGGTTCCTTCAAACATCTGGATTCTTTCTCTGTTACCTTCACGAATGTTAACTGATACTTTTACAGTATCACCGATGCCGAACTCGGGAGTGGTTTCCTTGACCGAGTCAGCCGCAATTGTTTTTAATGCGTCCATTTACTTTTCCTCCTAATTTTACCCGATATTCATACCCGATGGCAGCGGACTATCAGTTCTTAAATGACGGCAAAGCCGTTATTTGAGCCACGTCGCGAGAAACGACGGAACCAAATTCCTTAATACTATATCATATATAGCTGAATAAATCAAGTGTTTTTCCGATTTATTTTTCTTTTTCTAAATATTTATCTGCTTATCCTTTGCAGTTTTGTTAAGAATTCTTTGAAATACATAGGTAAATCAGAATCGAATTCCATATACTTACCCGTTGCAGGATGGACAAAACCGATTTTCTTTGCGTGCAGACACTGACCGTTGAAATCAACCTTTTCGTGCTTGACGCCGTATACCGGATCGCCGGCGACCGGATGACCGAGATAAGCCATATGTACGCGTATTTGGTGCGTCCTTCCGGTTTCAAGCTGACAACGTATATGTGTATAGCCCTTATAACGGGAAATCACACGGTAATGAGTGACGGCATTTTTGCTGTTACGCTCGGTAACGCACATTTTTTTGCGGTCGTTTGGGTTTCTTCCGATCGGTGCGTCTACTGTACCCGTGTCGTCCTTAAGATTTCCGAAAACAACAGCCTCATATTCCCTTGTAAAAGAGTGCTCCTTGATTTGAGCGGCAAGTGAAGCATGAGCATTGTCGTTCTTGGCGACCATAAGCAAGCCGCTGGTGTCTTTGTCGATTCTATGAACGATCCCGGGACGCATTACGCCGTTTATACCTGACAGGCTGTTGCCGCAATGATACAGCAGCGCATTAACCAAAGTTCCCTCATGATTACCTGCCGCCGGATGAACGACCATACCCTTTGGCTTATTGACCACCAAAAGGTCGTTATCCTCATAAATGATATCCAACGGAATGTTCTCAGCCTTTGCTTCATAGGGAACCGGCTCGGGAATAATGACCTCTACCCTATCTCCTGCTTTGATTTTTTGCTTTTTTTCGGTTACCGTTTGCTTGTTGACAGTAACACCTTTGTTTTCAATTAAGGAAACCGCAGCGCTGCGTGATAAACCTACGGATGCTTCCGCAATAAACTTATCAAGCCGGACTCCGTCTTGCTCACATAAAAGAATATGCGTTGTCATATCAGGAGCCCTTTTTCTTTTTAAAGGATTCGGAGAAAAACAAAAGATAGATCGCAAGCAGGAATACGCCTATCGTAATGCAGTAATCTGCAAAATTGCATACCGGCGGAAAGAAAGATAAACTAAGATAATCGATAACATATCCGTAAAAGACACGGTCTATCAGGTTGCCTATACCGCCGCCGATGATCAGAGCGGAGATAACATAGAAGAATTTGTTTTTCGGTCGTCTTTTAAACATCAGATAAATTACGGCGGCAAGCATAATAACGGTTATGATAACAAATACCCACTGCATTCCCTGAAACATACCAAAGGCAACGCCTCTGTTTTCAACATAGGTAAGCTTGAAAACATCTCCTATTACGTTTACTGTACCGACAGGCTTTAAATAATTAACTACCAAAAGCTTGATAACTTGGTCAATAATTGCGATCAAAGCTCCGATTATTAAGGCTATTGCAGGCATATTTCCTCCGAAAAATAAGTAGTATAGTATTAAATCGGTGCAATAGAATCACACCGATTTAATGAAACAATTATTTTAAGATCTCACAGCAGCGTGCGCATAAAGTAGGATGCTGCTCGCTTTGACCGACCGTTTTGCTGATCGCCCAACAGCGTTCGCACTTTTCGCCCTCTGCTTTTTCTACGGTAATGTTCAGTTCACCGCCGTTGTCCTCGATGACTACATCGGAAACGATAAACACAGCTTTAAGCTCACTTTCTGCCTTCTTAAGGAATGAAAGCTTGTCGCCGCCTGCTGCAAGAGTGATTTTTGCTTCGAGGGAGCTCTTGATGGCTTTTTCTTTAATGAGAGGCTCCAATGCCTTTTTAACGTCGTCTCTGAGCGCGTGGATCTCATCCCAGTAAGCCATGAAATCTGCATCCGCGCTGAAATCAACCTTTTTAGGCATCTCGTTGAAGATAACGTGTTCTGTGTTGTCATCCTTGCCGTGAGGCATAAACTTCCAGATCTCATCCGAAGTATATGCCAAAATAGGAGCCAGCATTCTGGTCATGGCATTCAGGATAAGGTAGATTGTGGTTTGAGCAGCTCTGCGGGAAACGCTGTCGGCTTTTTCGGTATACAATCTGTCCTTAAGAACGTCTAAATAGAAATTAGACATATCAACTACACAGAAGTTGTGGATGCTGTGATATACAATGTGGAATTCATACTTATCGTAGGATTCCGCAACTTTATCAATCAATTCATTGAGCTTAACGATCGCCCATTTGTCGATTTCCGTAAGCTCATCTACGCTTACCATATCGGTATCGGGGTTAAAATCTGAAAGGTTGCCGAGGATGTATCTGGCAGTATTCCTGATTTTTCTGTATGCCTCGGCAAGCTGCTTAAGAATGTCAAAGGAAATATTAACGTCGGACTGATAGTCACACGACGCTACCCACAGTCTGAGCACATCGGCGCCGAATTGCTTCATAACCTCCTGAGGGCTGATGCCGTTGCCGAGTGATTTACTCATCTTGCGTTTTTCCATGTCAAGGATCATGCCGTGTGTCAAAACTGCCTTATAGGGCGCTTCACCTGTGGTAGCAACCGAGGTGAGCAGCGAAGACTGGAACCAGCCTCTGTACTGATCGTTACCCTCGAGATAAAGGTCCGCCGGGAAATTGAGATAACCGCGGCGCTTTACAACGGCTGTATGGGACGAACCGCTGTCGAACCATACATCCATGATGTCCTTTTCTTTATCAAAGCTTTGGCAGCCGCATTTAGGACACTTGGTACCCTCGGGAAGGATTTGATCCGCCTCACGGTCAAACCATGCGTTAGAACCTTCTTTACCGAACAAATCGGCAACCGCGAGCATTGCTTCCTTGTTGATATAAGGCTCGCCGCAATCCTTACAATAGAAAATCGGAATGGGCACGCCCCATTTGCGCTGACGAGAAATACACCAATCTTTTCTGTCGCGTACCATAGAGGTGATCCTATCCTGTCCCCATGCAGGGATCCACTTGACCTCTTCGATAGCCTTGACTGCTTCTTCCTTAAAATCATCTACTGAGCAGAACCACTGATCGGTAGCTCTGAACAGGATGGGAGATTTACATCTCCAGCAGTGGGGATATTGGTGAATGATCTTTTTAAGCGCAAACAGCGCACCGGTTTCATCCAGATTGATCGCGATTTTTTTGTTTGCCTCATCGGTAGTCAAACCCGCGAACTGACCTGCTTCCTCGGTGAGCACACCGTCTCCGTTAACGGGACAGATAACAGGGATCTCGGGATAATTGCGGCAAACATTATAGTCGTCAACACCGTGACCGGGAGCAGTATGAACGCATCCGGTACCGCTTTCCAAGGTTACGTGCTCGCCGACGATCAGCATCGACTCACGGTCAAGGAAGGGGTGCTGTGTTTTCATATATTCAAGCTCGCTGCCCTTGATGGTTGCAACTACCTCATATTCGGTAATGCCTGCTTCTTCCATCGCGGACTTATACAAATCGGTTGCCATAACGTAGTATTCGTCACCGCTTTTGATAACAGAATACTCAAAGCGCGGTCCTACGCAAATAGCTACGTTTGCGGGCAGGGTCCATGTGGTGGTTGTCCAAATAACGAAGCTTACCTTTGCAGGGTCGATATCCATAGCGGCAAATTTGCCTAAATCATCTGTTACACGGAACTTTACATAGATAGAGTGGCAGGGATCCTCAGCGTATTCGATTTCCGCTTCGGCAAGCGCTGTTTTACATTCAGGACACCAGTAAACAGGCTTTAAGCCTCTGTAAATATATCCCTTATCCGCCATTTCGGCAAATACCTTGATTTGCTCGGCTTCAAACTCATGCTTTAAGGTAATATACGGATTATCCCACTCGCCTATACAACCAAGACGCTTGAACTGTTCGCGCTGGTCATTGATATATCCTGTGACGAATTCCTCACAAAGCTTGCGCAGCTCTACTACAGAAATATCGGCTGAGCTGCCGATACCGGCTTTTTGTCGTGCTTTTAACTCTGTAGGCAAACCGTGAGTATCCCAACCGGGAACAAACGGAGCCTGATAACCTGCCATATTCTTTTGACGAACGATAAAATCCTTTAGAATCTTATTGAGTGCGTGTCCGAGATGGATATCACCGTTGGCATACGGAGGTCCGTCGTGCAGTACAAACTGAGGCTTTCCTTCGTTGAGCTTCATCAGCTTTTCATACACTTTTTCCTCTTCCCACGCTTTCAGCGTTTCGGGCTCGCTTTTAGGCAATCCGGCACGCATGGGAAACGCAGTCTTGGGAAGATTTAATGTTGCGTTATAATCCTTACATTCCTTACACATGTAGTAATTCTCTCCAGTTTTTTTATAATCGAATTATTCGTCGGAAACGTCGTAGTTATCGCCGAATTTCAGCTGGCTGAACTTGCCGTTTCTCTTGATGGGCACTCTTGTGGTGTCACTGTTTACGGTAGCTGCTTTTTGAGGAGCTACTGTCTCCTGAGGCTCTTCCTGTACGGTCTTTTGCTGCTGTACGGTATACTCAGGCTCAGCCTCTACAGGCTCGGTGGGATATTTTTTATCCAGTTCTTCCTTAGACTGCTGTACATCGGCAGCAGTGGGAAGATCATCGATAGTTTTGATATGCTTGCTGTACAGTTCAATAAGCTCGTTTCTGAGGTTAACTGCGTCTGACTGCAACGCAAGGTAATTCTCTTTTTCCAAAGCGGTCATCTTGTTAGCGTCAGCTGCAAGACCTTGAGCCTTTTCCTCAGCGTCACGAATGATCCTTGCTGCTTTTTCTTTTGCTTCCTTAATGCAAGCGTCGCTCATCTTCTGGGATGTGAGCAGAGCGTTTCTGACGGTTTCCTCGTCGGAACGGTATTCCTCAAGACGGGTAGCAAGTCTGTCGATCTTATGAACAAGATTAGTCTTTTCCTTTCTCATCTGTTCAAAAGTAGCGATGACCTCGTCAATAAACGCGTCGACATCCTCGGCTCTGTAACCGCCGCTGAGGGTCGCTTTTCTAAAGCTGATATTTTTGATTTCATCAATGGTAAGCATTCTTGGCACTCCTTATCTGTAATGGATGATTGATAATTTAATGCGGTGTTTTTTTGTTTCCCCGAATACACCGCTGATAGTATATTTCCCCTTTCCGCGTATGGTGAGCTTGTCACCCTCGCGGACAGTATGACTGATTTTTTGACAAACCAAGTGGTTGATGCTGACATTGCCCGATACAATAAGGCTTTTTGCCTTCTCGCGGGATAACCCTGCTGCTGCGGCAACAATGCTGTCGAGCCTCATGGAGCTTACGGTACAGGCTTGCTCTACCTCTCCCCTGCCCTGCGGCAAATCGTTGATATCAGCGTCGGATATCGTAACGCCTACGCGTCCGACTTTGGTTATTTGAGAGCAGATATAATCCTTGATCTCGAACTTTACAAAAACGATCGCTCTGCCGTCCTCGACCAAAATATCTCCTACGGTCTGGCGTTCAATACCGAGCGACATAAGTGATCCCAAAAAGTCACGATGCGACAGTTTATCGGTTTTGCGGAATGTAAACTGAACGGCGCTGACGGGAAAGTCCGGCTCTGCATCGTCAAAGAATAAACCAAGCACTTTGCGCTCGCTCGCAGGATATCCGCCCCAAAAGGAAAAGCTTTCAAAATGAACCGACCTGAAATACTGCTCAGCCAAAGCCTGCTCTTCCTCGGTCAAAAACGAAAAGAAGTATGGCTTTTGCCTTTGCAGACACAGCGAAACTGCATCGTCAAGCTTGGCGTAAAAAAGCTGTTTATCAGAAGTATACACCGCTGTTTTCAAGCTCGTCCAAGAGGTCGTCTCCGGTCAAGTCAACGTTGCTCGGAATAATGATGTATGTATTGGTGGCAACTCTTTTGATTTTGCCGTTGTTTGCATAGGCAACGCCGCTGAGGAAATCAAGGATCCTTCTTGCCATATCCTTGTTTGTATCTTCAAGATTAAGCACAACCGTATGTGTCTTCATAAGCTCGTCAGCAATTGAACGGGTCTCCTCGCCAAAACGTTCGGGCTTAAAGATACCAACCTGTAGCTTTGCGGTAGCGTTGATATTTACAACTTTATTTCTGGAAGAGGAAGAATAGGATTGTCTTTCGCGCTCTCTTTCTCTGGGAGCAGGCTCCTCATACTCCTCGTTTTCGCCCTCATCAGAATATCCGTACTCGTCATACTCGTACTCGTCGTCGGGAGCGTCCCACATACGTTTAAACTTATCAACTATTCCTGCCATGATATTTCCTCCTATTATGTGTAGTTTCTCGCGCCGAACAGCGCAGAGCCGACTCTAATCATATTTGCACCTTCGAGAATCGCCTCATAGTAATCGGCAGACATTCCCATTGAAAGGATAGTCATACTTATATTATCTAATTTTTTTTGCGATATGTCAATAAATAAGTTGTGCATTTTATT
>CAMHCD010000091.1 GCA_946183545.1 uncultured Clostridia bacterium | reverse complement strand
TCACCGGTGCTGCTCAGATGGACGGCGCTATCCTCGTTGTTTCCGCTGCAGACGGCCCCATGCCCCAGACCAGAGAGCACATCCTGCTTTCCCGTCAGGTAGGCGTTCCCTATATCGTAGTATTCATGAACAAGACCGACCAGGTTGACGACGAAGAGCTCCTCGAGCTGGTAGAGATGGAAATCCGTGACCTGCTCAACGAGTATGAGTTCCCCGGCGACGACACACCCATCATCAAGGGTTCCGCTTATGTTGCTCTGCAGAGCACTTCCAAGGATCCCAACGCTCCCGAGTATGCTTGCATCCACGAGCTGATGGCTGCTGTTGACGAGTTCATCCCCACTCCCGACCGTAAGGCTGACCTGCCCTTCCTGATGCCTGTTGAGGACGTATTCACCATCACAGGCCGTGGTACCGTTGCTACCGGTAGAGTTGAGAGAGGTCAGATCAGAACTTCCGAGGAAGTTGAGATCGTTGGTCTTACCGATGAAAAGAGAAAAGTTGTTGTTACCGGTCTTGAGATGTTCAGAAAGACTCTGGACTACGCTGAGGCAGGCGATAACGTAGGCGTACTTCTCCGTGGTGTTCAGAGAACTGAGATCCAGAGAGGTCAGGTACTGGCTAAGCCCGGCACCATTCATCCCCACACCAAGTTCCGCGGTCAGGTTTACGTACTGACTAAGGACGAGGGTGGTCGTCATACTCCTTTCTTCAACAACTATCGTCCCCAGTTCTATTTCAGAACCACTGACGTAACCGGCACCATCTCCCTTCCCGAAGGCACCGAGATGTGCATGCCCGGCGATAACGTTGAAATGGACGTTGAGCTGATTACTCCTATCGCTATCGAAGTTGGTCTTCGTTTCGCTATCCGTGAGGGTGGCAGAACCGTAGGTTCCGGCGCTGTTATCGCTATTAACGAGTAATTTATTCTTTCACAAAACAAAGGCTGTCTTTTTAGGCAGCCTTTTTGTTATGCGGTTATTATAACAAAAAAGTCATCCCCGGTTGCTGAGGATGACTTTTTGGTTTATTCGCTGAAATCGATCGACTGAAAGTTCTCGTCTAAGATCTCGTATGACTTTTTGAATTGTTCAAGCTCGTTGTTCATCAGGTTCAGCTCTAAAATGCGGTTTGCGCCGCCGCTGTTGATGATGCACGGGTTGCCGATGAATACGTCCTTGCGCAGTCCGTATTCGCCTCTGAGACGGACGGACGTGGTGTAGATGGAGTTCTCGTTGTGGAAAATGGCGCGGACTATTTTGCAGATAGCCATGCCGATGCCGTAGTAGGTGGAGCCCTTTGCCTTGATTATCTCATAGGCGGCGGTGCGAACGTCGTTGCTGATCTTGTTTAGCTCATCCATCTTGTAGCGCTGCGAGTCGTCCTGCAGCATGTCGTAGATCGGCTTTACGCCTAAAATAGCCTGACTCCACGGAACAAACTCGCTGTCGCCGTGCTCACCAATGACGTAAGCGTGGATGTTGCGCGGATCGACCTCGAAGTACTCGCCCAACAGATAGCGCAGACGGGCGGTGTCAAGCGTGGTGCCGGAGCCGATGACCTTTGCCGCGTTGAAGCCGCTGAGCTCATAGGTGACTCTGGTCATGATGTCTACGGGGTTGGTTGCGACTAAGAAGATGCCGTCAAAGCCCGAAGATACGACACGCGGCACGATAGCCTTGAATACCTGAGTGTTGCGCTGCAATAATTGCAGTCTGGTCTCGCCCGGTTTTTGATTGACTCCGGCGCAGATCACGACGATGTCCGCGTCTCCGCAGTCGGAATAATCTCCGGCGTAGATCTTCATGCTGGAGTTGGAAAAGGACAGACCGTGATTCAGATCCATCGCCTCGCCCTTAGCGCGCTCCATATTGAGGTCGATCAGTACCAGCTCGTCGCAAACGCTCTGGTTGAGCGCGGCGTAGGCAAAGCTCATGCCCACCATACCTGTGCCTACCAACACCACTTTTCGTTTGATATTTGCCATAGTAATCCTCCTTATATTGGCTGTTGTGATTATTGTTACTTCAATTGTAACAAATAATCAATCATTAGTAAAGTGTGTTTTTACAGTTTTTATAAGAAATGAAAGATTATACCTTTAAACTTGCAAAATGGGACGTATTGTGATAGAATAAATGGGAAAATGCAAGTTCTTTTCTAAGTAAAGTTATGAATTATGAAATTATGAAATTGGACGGAGGTTTGTAAATGGAAAAAACAGCTATCGATCTGTCCCTGCTTGACGATGTGCTCGCGCAGTACGCGCCGGTCAAGGGCAGTCTGATCACCATTTTACAGCACACACAGGACATTTACGGTTATCTTCCCAGACCCGCCATTGAGCTGATCTCGGAAAAAACCGGCATCGCTACCTCGGAGATCATGGGCGTAGGCACCTTTTACACCCAGTTCCGCTTTGAGCCCGTTGGCAAGTACCTGATCATGCTTTGTCAGGGTACCGCTTGCCACGTAAACTCATCCGAGCTTATTTTGCAGACGATCAAAGATGAGCTGGGCATCGAGGACGGTCAGACAACCGAGGACGGCTTGTTCTCGCTTAAATGCGTGGCTTGCTTAGGCTGCTGCTCGCTTTCTCCCGTTATGATGATCAACGAGGACACCTACGGCAGCTTAACGCCCGACAAGACCAAAAAGATTTTGAAGGAATTAAGGGAGGCGGCACAGTGAGAGTAGTTATCGGTCAAGGCTCCTGCGGTATTGCCGCCGGCGCCGAAAAGGTACGCAAGGCGCTCCTTGCTCAAAACATAGAGGCAGAGCTGAGCATCACCGGTTGTATCGGTATGTGCTGGTTAGAGCCTATCGTAGATATTTACGACGACAACAACGAGCTGACCCGTCTGGTCAGAGTCAGCGAGGATGACGCAGCTGCCATCGCTTCGTTTGTGACAGGCGGCGACAAGGCTGCGGTTGAAAAGCTGATCGTTACCGAGGAGGACAGCGAGTTTCTGTCCAAGCAGACCCGTATCGCGCTGCGCAACTGCGGTATCATCAATCCCGAGCAGATCGACGCTTACACCGAGGCAGGCGGCTACACCGCGCTTAAAAAGGCGCTTGGCATGACCCCCGAGGACGTAATCGAGATCATCAAGACCTCCGGTCTGGCAGGCCGCGGCGGCGCGGGCTTCCCCACATGGTTCAAGTGGAACGCCGCCAGACAGAGTCAGGGCGAGGAAAAGTATTTGATTTGTAACGCGGACGAGGGCGACCCCGGCGCGTTCATGGACAGAGCGGTCATCGAGTCCGATCCGCACAACCTCATTGAGGGTATGCTCATCGGCGCTTACGCCATCGGCGCAAAGCACGCGGTGGTTTATGTGCGTGCGGAGTATCCGCTCGCTATCAAGCGTTTGAAGAACGCCATTGCCCAGGCAACCGAAAAGGGCATTATCGGCGAAAATATATTCGGCAGCGACTTTAGCTGCGACTTCACCATCAAGGCAGGCGCAGGCGCGTTTGTATGCGGTGAGGAAACCGCTCTTATCGAGAGCTTAGAGGGTCACAGAGGTATGCCTCGTCTTAAGCCTCCGTTCCCGGCTCAGTCCGGTTTCTGGAGAAAGCCCTCCAACATCAACAACGTCGAGACCTTTGCCAACGTTGCGTGGATAGTCAACAACGGCGGAGAGGCGTTTGCGGCAATGGGTACCGAGGGCTCTAAGGGCACTAAGGTATTTGCCGTTACAGGTAAGGTAAAGCGTTCCGGCTTGGTTGAGATCCCCATGGGCAAGACCCTGCGCGACGTTATTTTTGACATCGGCGGCGGTATGAAAACCGACAAGCCCTTTAAGGCTGTTCAGATGGGCGGTCCCTCCGGCGGTTGTATCCCTGCCGAGCTGATTGACACCGTTATCGACTACAAGGCTCTGGGCGCTACGGGCGCGATCATGGGCTCCGGTGGTATGGTAGTTATGGACGAGAGCACCTGTATGGTAGGCATGGCTAAGTTCTTCCTTGACTTCACCGCAAAGGAGAGCTGCGGCAAGTGCATCCACTGCCGTATCGGTACAAAGCGTATGCTTGAAATGCTCGAGCGCATCACAAAGGGCGAGGGCAAGGAAGGCGACATCGAGCTGCTCGAGGAGCTGTGCTATTCCATCAAGGACGGCGCGCTCTGCGGCTTGGGTCAAACCGCTCCCAACCCCGTGCTCACCACCATAAAGTACTTCCGCGACGAGTACGAGGCTCATATCAACGAGCACAAGTGTCCTGCCGGCGAGTGCAGCGACCTTATCGAATACAAGATCGTGGCTGACAAGTGCAAGGGCTGTACGCTCTGCGCCAGAAACTGCCCCGTGGACGCTATCACGGGCACAGTAAAGCAGCCTCATGTTATAAACACCGAAAAATGTATCAAGTGCGGCAAATGTTACCAGAGCTGTAAGTTTGGCGCAATCATAAAAGAGTAAGGAGGGGCTACGGATGATTAACTTAACGATTAACGGTAAAGCTGTTCAGGCTCCCGAAGGCTCAACAATATTGGAAGCGGCTCGTCTTGCCGACATTTATATCCCGACCCTGTGTTATGACGAGGCGGTAGAGGTTTACGGCGCGTGCGGTCTGTGCGTGGTAGAGGCAGAGGGTATTCCCAAGCTGCTCCGTTCATGCTCCGCCAAGGTAAGCGAGGGCATGGTGGTTAACACCGAAAGCGAGCGCGTTGTTCAGTCCAGAAAGGTCGCAATGGAGCTGCTTATGTCCGCTCACGACGGCGACTGCGTGGCTCCCTGCCAGCTCAACTGCCCCGCAAAAACCGACTGTCAGGGTTATGTGGGACTTATCGCAAACGGCGAGTATGATGCAGCCCTGAAGCTTATCAAGAACAAGATCGCGCTGCCTGCGTCCATCGGTAGAGTATGCCCCCATCCCTGTGAGAAGGCATGCCGCCGTCAAAACGTAGAGGAGCCCATCAATATTGCGCAGTTAAAGGCATTTGCCGCGGATATGGACCTTAAATCCGACAGCTATATCCCCGAGGTAAAGCCTGCCACCGGCAAGAAGATCGCTGTTATCGGCGGCGGCCCCGCGGGTCTTACAGCGGCTTATTACCTCACCATCATGGGTCACAGCGTTACCGTTTACGACATGATGGAAAAGATGGGCGGTATGCTGCGCTACGGTATCCCGCAGTACAGACTTCCCAAGGAAGTTTTGGACAAGGAGATCGCCATTATCGAAAAGACCGGCGTGACCTTTAAGAATAATCAGAAGTTAGGCGTAGACTTCACCATCGCTTCGCTCAAAGCGGAGAACGACGCTGTGATCGTTGCTGTAGGCGCATGGCAGTCAAGCTCTATGCGTACCCCCGGCGAGGAGCTCGAGGGCGTGTACGGCGGTATCGACTTCCTGCGCGGCGTCATCAAGGGCAATCCTGCCGACATCGGCGAGAAGGTCGCCATCTGCGGCGGCGGTAACACCGCTATGGACGCCTGCCGTACAGCCGTAAGACTGGGCGCAAAAGAGGTTTATGTTGTTTACAGAAGAACCCGTAACGAAATGCCTGCCGACAAGCTCGAGATCGACGAGGCAGAGGAAGAGGGCGTAATCTATAAGTTCCTCACCAATCCGCTTTCATTCAACGGCGAGGACGGCAAGGTGAAATCTATCACCCTGCAAATGATGGAGCTCGGCGAGCCCGACGCTTCCGGTAGACGCAGACCTGTGCCCATCGAGGGCAAAACCGAGGAGATCGCTGTTGACAGCGTCATTCTGGCTATCGGTCAAAAGCTCGTTGCCGGCGACGTTAATGAGCTGGAGCTCAACAACCGCGGCAACATTGAAGCGGATGTTGATTTCTTCACCACCAACATGGAAGGCGTGTTCGCTATCGGCGACGCTACCAACCGCGGCGCTTCGATCGCTATCGAGGCTATCGGCGAGGCTGACCGCTGCGCAAAGGCGGTTGACGCGTACCTCAACGGTCTGCCGCTCGACACCCGCGTGCCTTATATCAGCAAGCGCAAGGAGGACACCATCGACTACTCCGACCGCAAAAAGGAGAGCCGCCTGACTCCCAAGGTGCTGGCTCCCGAGGTGCGCAACAAGAACTTTGACGAGGTTTCTCTGGGCTTTACCGAGGAAGAGGCGCAGCAGGAGGCACAGCGTTGTCTGGAATGCGGCTGCCGCGAGTATTACAAGTGTAAGCTCTTAAAGGTAGCTCAGCGCTACGATATCGACCCCGGACGCTTTGAGGGCGAAATGCCGCAGAAGTACACCCACGACGAAAACGCGTTTATTGAGCGCAACACCTCCAAGTGTATCCTGTGCGGACTGTGCGTAAGAAGCTGCCGCGAGGTAATGGACATCCACGCTATCGGACTGCTGGGACGCGGCTTCACCACCGACGTTTCCCCGGCGTTCTCGCTGCCGCTCGACCAGACCAAGTGTAACAACTGCGGTCTGTGCGTTCAGCTTTGTCCCACCGGCTCGCTCACCGAAAAGGCTAACCTCAAAAAGCAGGTTCCGCTTGACGAGAGCTATTCCGAGGAGACTGTGGACATCAACGGCAAGCAGGCAAGCGTGCTTGTTTCGCGCTATAACGGAAAGGTGCTCCGCGTTATCCCCAACGACGAGACATCCCGCAACAGCGGCTTGACTCGTGAGGAATTGGCGGCTAAAATCAAATAATCATTGATATAATAACAGGGCTCGGTACGAAAAATACCGAGCCCTGATCGCTGTATATATAGATATAAAGAAAGTAAGCCGTCTGCTGGCGGCAGGCGGCTTACCCGGGTTGAAGGAAAACCCTTATCCAAAAATTAAAAAAACCCGTGGGCACCTTTCGGCTTCCACATTTTTTATTATACTACGCTTATGAAAAAAGTCAATAGAAAAAATGACGCGCAGGATCATAAAAATCGCTTTCATAGCTTGTTCTTTACTGTACGCCGTCAATTGGCTTTAACGGCTTTTCTGGTCACGCTGTCGCCGTAGATGGTCGTCCAGTCGTCCTTCATTGAAACGGCAGTGTAGCCGTTCTTCTCGCAGCTTGCGCGCATTTTGTCAGCCTTTTCCTGATTGCCGTTCTCACGCACCAAATCGTCGCAGCAGAGCATGTAGGCGCTGCTCTTATAGGGATTGTTGTTGATGGTGTAGTTTGCCATAGCCTCATCGCCGGAGCTGTTGCCGAAGCAGAGCACGGGCTGCAAGCCGATCTCGCGCGAAATGGCGCTGACTTTGTTCGTTTTGAGGTTCTTGATAATGAAGTCGCCGCCGGTGATTAGCTTGTCGTCCTTTGCAAAGGTGTATTTCAAGCCGTCCTCGCCGTTCTGGTTGCTGCCGACAAGGGATTCGTCGGAGCCGATCATCTGCGCAAGCGGGATGTCGATAACGCCGTCAACCAAGCCTCGTGTGATAAGACGGTCTGTGCCGCTGATAATGTAAACCTTGAAATCGTTAGCCTGAAGATATTTTACGACCTGAAGCATGGGCTGATAGAACGCCTGACCGTTGGTCATGTTCTCGTAGCCCTCGGTGGGTTGGTCGCGGTATGCCTTTACATAGGCGTCAAATTCCTCGGTGGTCATGCCCTTGAAGGCGGTCGCAACTGCGGTGCCGTGCTTCACGTCAAGTCCGCTTGGATAGCTGCCGGTGTCAAAATAGGTCTTGATGATCTCGCAGGTAGCCTTTTCCTCGGCGCTGGCCTTGTCCTTGTATTCGGGATCCTCGGTAACGCGGTGATAGAGCAGCTTGTGGTCGAAATAGCCGGGGTCGGTCTCGCAGCAGAGGGTGCCGTCCATATCGAACACCGCGATACGGCGCTCAACCGGAATAAAATCGGCGGAGCTGCTGTCGGTGACAGTCTGGACATACTTTGTCAGCTGCTTTTTGAGCGGAGCGTCTTCCGTCCAAAGAGAAAGCGCGTCGGCGCTGTCGTCAGCCTTTGAAGCGGCTTTGGTAACGGCTTCGCTTGCGGTTTGGGTCGCCGCAGTTGTGCCGGCAGCAGGAGCCGCAGGCTTGTTAGCCGCTGTTATCGCCCAGGTGCAGGACACTGCGATCAACGCAACAGCCAGCACGACCGAAACGATTTTCCACGGCGTTGTGGGTTTTTTAGTTTTGTTTTCCATATTTCCTCCGTTCTAAGGCTTTTTGCCTTGATTATGGTACGTTATATTTTACACCAACTCCGCGCAAAAAACAAGCGCCGTAAGAAAATTTGTCCGGAAGTGAAAAAATTTTATTAAAATTCTCTTAACGTCAGACCTTGATTCACCATATTAATGATTTCAGTTTCATATTC
>CAMHCD010000090.1 GCA_946183545.1 uncultured Clostridia bacterium | reverse complement strand
CGTTTGAGGATATCCCGGACGATTGGTGCTGCCCCGTTTGCGGCGTAGGCAAAGATGACTTTGTTCCTTACGAGGAATAAAGTCAAAGCAACCAAAGCAAAATGAGCCGGCTCAAAGCTGTTACAGGTTTTGAGCCGGCTTTATTTATTGCAGAAAAAGGCTCCTTTTGTAAAGGAGGCTTTTTGGTTCATCGCTATGACTTTAGGTTACGCGGAAAAAGGCTCCCTCGTGGTGAGGGAGCCTTTATATCAAAGCTTTTTGTGTTCTGTTCTTGCTATAACGTCAAGCTGCTGCTCGCGGGTAAGGTCGATGAACTTGACGGCGTAGCCGGAAACGCGGATGGTAAAGTTTGCGTATTCGGGCTTTTCGGGATGCTCCATGCAGTCCTTTAGCTTTTCAACGCCGAAAACATTTACGTTGAGGTGGTGCGCTCCCTTGGTAAAGTAGCCGTCCAAAATATGCCACAGGTTCTCAACGCGTTCCTCTTGGCTGTGACCGAGAGCGTCAGGGCTGATGGTCTGGGTGTTGGAGATTCCGTCGAGCGCGTATTCATAAGGCAGCTTTGCAACGGAATTCAGCGAGGCAAGCAAGCCGTTCTTTTCAGCTCCGTATGCAGGGTTAGCGCCGGGTGCAAACGGCGCGCCTGCTTTTCTGCCGTCGGGGGTAGCGCCGGTAGCCTTGCCGTAGACCACGTTGGAGGTGATGGTCAAAATCGAGGTGGTGGGCTCGGAGTTGCGGTAGGTGTGGTGCTCGCGAACCTTCTTCATAAACGCCTTGAGCAGCCAGATAGCTATTTCGTCGGCGCGTTCATCGTCGTTGCCGTAACGCGGAAACTCGCCCTCGACCTCATAATCAACGATCAGACCGTCGTCGTCGCGGATCGGCTTTACCTTGGCGTATTTGATTGCGCTCAGCGAATCGACAACGTGAGAAAAACCTGCAATGCCGGTGGCAAAGGTGCGGCGTGTGTAGGTGTCGATCAGCGCCATCTCAGCCGCCTCGTAGTAGTATTTGTCGTGCATGTAGTGGATAAGGTTGAGCGTGTTGACGTACAGCTCAACCAGCCAGCTCATCATGGCGTTGAACTTGTTGCGTACATCCTGATAGTCAAGGTATTCGCCCACAGGACGGACGATCTCGGGTCCCACCTGCTCGCGGGTCTTGATGTCCACGCCGCCGTTGAGCGCGTAGTTAAGGCACTTGGCAAGGTTGGCGCGCGCGCCGAAGAACTGGATCTCCTTGCCGGTCTGGGTAGCGGACACGCAGCAGCAGATGCTGTAGTCGTCGCCCCACATCGGGCGCATTACGCAGTCGTTTTCGTACTGGATAGATGAGGTGGTCACGGAAATATAGGACGCGTAGCGCTTGAAACTTTCGGGGAGTCGGGGAGAGTAGAGCACCGTAAGGTTGGGCTCGGGCGATGGTCCCATGTTTTCAAGCGTATGCAAAAAGCGGTAGTCGGTCTTGGTTACCATATGTCTGCCGTCCATGCCGATTCCCGCCATTTCCAGCGTTACCCATACGGGGTCGCCGGAGAACAGCTCGTTGTAGGACGGGATACGCGCAAACTTGACCATGCGGAATTTAAGCACAAGATGGTCGATCAGCTCCTGAGCCTCGCTCTCGGTCAGCGTGCCCTCCTGTAAATCTCGGTTAATGTAGATGTCAAGGAATGTGGAGATCCTGCCCACACTCATTGCCGCGCCGTTTTGAGTCTTGATTGCGGCAAGGTAGCCGAAGTACAGCCACTGCACCGCTTCCTTGGCGGTTTTGGCAGGTTCGGAAATATCGTAGCCGTAGATCTCCGCCATCTTCTTCATGCCGTGCAGAGCTCGTATTTGCTCGGCGATCTCCTCACGCAGACGGATGTGCTCCTCGCTCATGTTCCTGCCGCCGCAGTAGAAGAGGTCTTTTTCCTTCATCTTGATGAGGTAATCCAAGCCGTACAGCGCCACACGGCGGTAGTCGCCCACGATCCTGCCTCTGCCGTAGGTGTCGGGCAGTCCGGTGATGACGTGGTTGTGACGGGCGCGCTTCATTTCGGGAGTGTACGCGTCAAAAACCGCCTGATTGTGGGTCTTGTGGTAATCGGTAAATATTTTATGAAGCTCGGGGTTGATCTGATAGCCGTAGGTGGAAGCCGCCTGCTCAGCCATCTTGATACCGCCGAACGGCATGAACGCGCGTTTCAGCGGCTTGTCGGTTTGCAGACCAACGATCTGCTCCAGCTCTTTTTTGCTTTCGTCAATGTAGCCGGGACCGTAGGCGGTGAGCGAGGATACTACCTCGGTCTCACACTCCAGCACGCCGCCCTTGGCGCGCTCCTCCTTTTGCAGCTCCTGCAGCTTGCCCCACAGGTAGTCGGTAGCCTCGGTGGGCTGCTCCAAAAAGCTTTCGTCGCCGTCATACATGGTGTAGTTGTTTTGGATAAACTCGCGGACGTTGATGTCCTCCTGCCATTTTCTGCCGGTAAAGCCTCTCCATGCCTTTTTGCGGATATCGTCGGAAATACATGCTAACATTGCTTTCTTCCTCCATTTAGTATACATTTGGCGTTTTCTATGCGCTCTTTGGTGGGTGGTTCTGTGTCTTTTAGTGAATAATCAAGCCCCAGTGCGTCCCATTTGTAAGCCCCAAAGCTGTGGTAGGGCAGTACCTCAACGCGCTCTGTGTTTTGCAGCGTGTCCAAAAAGGCGCGCATGCGTTTTAGAGCCGCGTCGTCGTCGGTCAGCCCCGGCACCAGCACATGGCGTATCCAAACGGGCTTGTTGATGTCGGATAAATACCGGAGCATGTCCAGTATGTTTTCGTTGCCGTGACCGGTGAGCGCACGGTGCGCCTCATTGTCGATGTGTTTTATGTCAACCAAAAACAGGTCGGTCAATTTGCACAGCTTTTGGAACTTCGTAAAGTACGGTTCCTTGCGCGTAAACGGCTGCCCGGAGGTATCAAGACAGGTATTTATACCCCGCTTTTTCGCCTCGTCAAACAGCTCAAGCAGAAAATCTATCTGCAACAGCGGTTCGCCGCCGCTGACGGTTATTCCGCCCTTTTCGCCCCAGTAGTCGCGGTATCTCTCTGCTTTGTCAAGCAGCTCTGCGGCGGTAAAGGCTTCTCCTTTGGCAGCGCTCCAGGTGTCGGCGTTGTGACAGTAACGGCAGCGCATGGGACACCCCTGCATAAATATAATAAACCGCACGCCCGGTCCGTCCACCGAGCCAAAGCTTTCGGTTGAATGGATCTTGCCTGTAAGCATACCGTCACCGCCCTTTCGATATGGGATTCTCGAATTCTTATTATAATCCTTTTTTCAGTTTGCGACAATAGCAAAACCGTAAAATAATGAGCGTTTTTGCATTTTTGTAGGAATAACAAGATTCTTACGCTTTTTGTGTAAAATAATGTAAATAATCTATATATTGTTGTTGTGACTTTTACCAACACAATATATAGGGATTGATTTGATCTGACAGTCAAGCCGATACCTTTATGAGTAAAAACGGCGAATTTTGTGAAAAGCTATTGACAAACAGGGCGGAGAGGTCATATAATATAGTTAGTTAAACGTTTTACCTTTAAAGAAGAAGGAATGTGTCTATGACCATAAAGCAAATAGCGGAAAAGGCAGGCGTAAGCGTCGCGTCGGTTTCAAATGTCATCAACGGTAACTTTCACAAGGTTTCGGCTCAGACCCGCAATCGGATCGAGAAGATAATCGCGGAATCCGACTATACTCCAAACGCCATGGCGCGCAGTCTTGCTACTCAGCAAAGCAATATAATCAGCCTTGTTATACCGAATATCGGCGATTATTTTACCTTCAATGAAAACCCCTATTACGCCGACCTTATTGCGGAGATCGAAAAGTACGTGCGCGGCAACGACTATTGCCTGATGATCCGCTGCATTGACCGATGCCGCGACATAGTGCCGCTGCTGTCGTCATGGAACGTTGACGGCGCGTTCTTTGCCGGCGTTTCGGCTGACGAGATACGCGAGGTGCGCAGGAACCTGCGCTGTCCGGCGGTGTTTATAGATTCCTACTGCGAGGATGACGGCGTTGCGTGCGTGGGTATCGACGATTACCGCGGAGGCTATCTGTCGGCGCAGCATTTGCTTAACTGCGGTCACCGTAAAATCGCCTTTGCCGCACCGCGTTTCGGCACGGAGGGCGTTATTTGGGAGCGCTTTTGCGGTTTTCGCGACGCGTGCGCCGAGCAGGGCGTGACGCTTGAAAAGGATGATATTTTTGAAGTAGACGCTATCGAGAGCAACAGCATAATAGCGGGCAACGACATTGCGCTGTCGCCAAAGAGGTTTACGTCGGTGGGGGTAATGTCGGATGTGTCCGCCTGCGGTATCGTCAGCGGTCTGCGTCAGTGCGGCAGGCGCGTTCCGGAGGATATCTCGGTGATCGGCTTTGACAATTTGTCCATCTGCAACTTCTGTACGCCGAAGCTTACCACTATATCTCAGGATATCGAAATGAAGGCGCATAAGGCAGGCGACCTGCTTATGCGCATGATAGCGGAAAAAAAGGAGATAACCGTTTGCGCAAAGATCCCCGTCAAGCTAAAGGAACGCGATTCGGTCGTTTTTTACTCGCCGCAAACCGCGGTATAAGCTACAATGTTAAGGATCGATATAAAAGCGCCATCAGGCGCTTTTAGTTTGTCGAAAAACTTTGTTTTCTGATTTGATGATGGTAAAGATTTGTTCATGCGTGGGAAAGGCTCCTTTGCTAAAGGAGCTGTCGCGCCGCTGTGCGGCGTGACTGAGGATTCTCACGCGCCGCTCTTTTTTATACGTCCGCTATAATTCGATATGTCAAACGTATTGTTTATCGGGTAATGCTTTACTTTATCAAAAAGCTCCTGCCATAGGAATCCTCCGTCACGGCACGAGTGCCGTGCCACCTCCTTTCGTAAAGGAGGCTTTTATTGTTATGTACAAGTAAAACGTTTTACCTAAAAGCGTTTTGGATGATTGCATAAAATCATCATTAATATTTGTGAAATTACACCAAACATATTTTTTCTTGCACATAACCGTTGACAAGCAGGTTAGTATGGTGTACAATCAAGTTAAACGATTAACCAAACCGTAAAACAGTATTGAGAGGTGTATTGTTATGAAGAAGAAATTACACAGAGCCTGTGCTGCCGCGCTGTCTGCGGTCATGCTTGCGGCGACTACCCTTGGAGGAGGACTGAGTGCAATGGCGGCTGAGACAAACACCGGCGCAGCGCTGCACGAAAACGGACTGTCACAGACGGTTGAGGGCGGCGCTATCCTGCACTGCTGGTGCTGGAGCTTCAACACCATTCGCGAAAAGCTGCCCGAGATCGCCGCGGCAGGCTTTTCCGCTATCCAGACCTCGCCTATATGTGAGGTGAACAACGGCGGCGACGGATCGCTGACCATCAACGGCGGCGACAACTGGTGGTGGCACTATCAGCCCACAGACTACAAGATCGGCAACTACCAGTTCGGCACCAAGGAGGAGTTCAAGGCAATGTGCGACGCGGCTCACGCGCTCGGCATCAAGGTCATCGTAGACTCCGTTTTGAACCATACCACCGCGTATTATGACAAGATCTCCGATAACATCAAAAATCTGCCCGGCGGCGCTTTCCATCCCATGGGTTCCGAAAGGGAAGAGGGGCAAAACTGGTCTGAGGTAGACCGCTACGAGGAAACCCAGTACGATTTAAGCGGTCTGTATGAGCTCAACACTCAAAACAAGGCTGTTCAGGAATATATCCTCGACTTCCTCAAGACCTGCGTTGAAAACGGCGCGGACGGCTTCCGCTACGACGCGGCAAAGCTTATTGAGCTTCCCGACGATACCTCCGAAAAATACGGCAATGATTTTGCAAGTGATTTTTGGCCTACGATTTTGCAGAACGGCTCATACTTCCAGTACGGCGAGGTGCTCCAGGAGGGCGGCAGACACACCTACAAAAAGGACAGCGCCGGCTATGACGACAACGACAGCAGCCGCCTGTACGCTTACCAGAGTCAGGAGTTCACCGACAAGGACGGCGGCAGCCACCACATGAACACCACCAACTCCTACACCGGCTTCCGCATCCGTGACGCTATCGCCAATCAAAACCTCGACGCGGACTTTGTGACGGACGCAATGATCCCCTCAGGCGCAAGCGCGGACAGAACCGTCACATGGGTAGAGTCTCACGATAACTACTGCAACGACGCTTCCTACAAGGAGCTCACAAGCACCCAGCAGGTAATTCAGGGCTGGGCGGCGATCGCCGCTCGCAAGGACGGCACACCGCTGTTCTTTGACCGCCCGAACAATAGCAGCGCCTCTAACCCTTGGGGTGACAACAAGATCGGTCCCGAGGGCAGCGATATGTACAAGGATCCCCAGGTCGCGGCGGTCAACTTCTTCCGCAACGAGATGGGCGACTCTCCGCAGCGCGCCGTCAATCCTATCGAGGGCAACACGCAGGTCGTTATGATCGAGCGCGGCGACTCTAACAAGGGCGTTGTCATCATCAACGCAAGCGACGAGGACGTTGTGATCTCCGCCGAAACAGGCATGGCGGACGGCTCTTACACCGATCAGGCTTTCAAGGGCGAGTTTGAGGTCAGCAACGGCGTGCTCAGCGGCACCGTCAAGGCAGGCAAGGTGGCGGTAGTCTACCGCTCCGCTATCGACGAGGAAAGCAAGGAGACCTTTGCACCCGCCGTGAATCTTTCCGAGGCTTCCGGCTACTTCCTGACCGAGACCCTCAGCGTCGGCGTGACCGTGCGCAGCTGCGACCACGCGTCCTACACTCTCACCGCAGGCGACAAGACCGAGTCAGGCAGCGTTGAGGCAGGCGATACCATCGTCGTTAAAGACCTCGGTCAAAACCAAAAAGCTACACTCACCCTGACGGGCTACGACGCGGAAAACAATGAGCTTGCCACCGTCACCCGTGAATACACCAGATGGGTAAAGCAGGACAATACCATCGTATACTTGGAGCCCGAGGCGCGTGACGACTGGAAGCAGTGCTACACCTATGTATGGGGCACCGCCGAAAACGCCTCTTGGCCGGGCGCAAAAACGGAGCTTACCGAGCAGGGGCTTTACCGCTACATCCTCCCGTATCAGTACGAGATGGAGGGCAGCAACGGCAACGTTATC
Source organism: uncultured Clostridia bacterium (assembly GCA_946183545.1). Lineage (GTDB taxonomy): Bacteria > Bacillota > Clostridia > Oscillospirales > Acutalibacteraceae > Ruminococcoides. Next base: position 1,131 of record CAMHCD010000090.1, on the reverse strand, counting down.
TTCAACAACGGCAGCGGTCAGCAGTTTGACGCGGGCGTTATCACCGCAGGACAGCAGAAGGTCTACACCGCAAGCGGTCAGTGGAAGGATTACAAGGAAGAGGATTACAGCAAGCCCTCTGTTTCTCTGTCACAGACTTCCGGTTACCTGCTTATCGGCAGCACATTAAAGGCGTATGTTAAAAACTGCGACCATGCCTCCTACAAGGTCGTCGTCAATAACGATAACGCAAACGCATATTCGGGCGACATCGCCTACGGTCAGGCGGTCCCGCTCGATGGTCTAAAGCATCAGGACAAGGCGGTAGTTACCCTGACCGGATACGACGAAAACAACCAATCCGTAGTCACCGCGTCCGAAACCTACACGGCTTGGGAGCAGCAGAACAACACCGTCATCTATATGGAGCAGGGCGCAAGACCCGATTGGGACAAGTGCAACGCCTATGTTTGGGGCTCCTACACCAACGCAAGCTGGCCGGGCGTGGCAATGGAAAAGACGGACGACGGAGTTTACAAGCTCGTCCTCCCGTATCAGTACGAGATCCCCGGCGCTTACGGTAATGTCATCTTCAATTACAACGGCCAGCAGTTTGACGCCGGACGAATCAGCCCCGGGCAGAAGATGATCTACACCGCAGACGGCAAGTGGATCGCCTATGAGGAGCCGCAAAAGGCGGTCATGGGCGACGTCAACGGCGACAGCGTGGTCAATATCAACGACGTTACGCTCGTTCAGCGCGCCATAGCCAGAGCAAGGGTGCTCAACGCGCTCCAGATCAAGCTCGCCGACGTAAGCGGCGACGGCAAGATCTCTATCGACGACGCCACCTGCATTCAGAAGTACATTGCCAAATATACCGAAGGCTGCGGCAAAACAGGCGAGATCGTAACAGTTTAAAAGTATCAATTACAGCGCCGCGCGGTTTGTGCGGCGCTTAGTTTTCCGATTTGATAATGGTTAAGCCTTGAGCAAGCGTAGGAAAGGCTCCTTTTTCAAAGGAGATTCCTCCGTTGGAGGAAATGTCGCGCAGCGACAAAGGTGGTGCCGCCTCTGCAAGAGGCTGTCAGCGAAGCTGACTGAGGATTCTCACGCGCCGCTCTTTTTTATACGTCCGCTATAATTCGATAT
>CAMHCD010000089.1 GCA_946183545.1 uncultured Clostridia bacterium | reverse complement strand
CGTTGGGATATGTTTTTGAAACATTCTCAAATTCAATCATAAATTCACCTTTTTGCGTTATGTTACACTATATTTCTATAAAAGAAAATATAATTTTTGTACCCTTTGCTTTTTTAGCTTGATTTGACGCCAAAGGTACCAAAAACATCAACGCCCTGAACACCGATGATTTTTCGGCGTTCAGGACCTTGTATCAACGCTATGCCGCGTTAAGTTCATCAATACTTTGTGGGGCTTGCGTTGAGATATTTTTTAACCATAAGAGCTACCTTAAATACGATAGCGTCCTCAAACTCACGCAGGTCAAGACCGGTGAGCTTTTTGATTTTTTCAAGACGGTACACCAAAGTGTTGCGGTGTACAAACAGCTTACGGGAGGTTTCGGAAACATTAAGGTTATTTTCAAAGAAACGCTGAATGGTGAACAGTGTTTCCTGATCCAAACTCTCAATGGAACCGCGCTTGAAAACTTCCTTTAAGAACATGGTGCACAGGGTGGTAGGCAGCTGGTAGATCAGACGCGCAATACCCAGATTGTCGTAGCTTACGATGGTACGCTCGGTATCAAACACCTTTGCTACCTCAAGAGCGGACTGCGCTTCCTTGAAGGAACGCGCCAGATCCTTGATGCCGGTAACGGTAGTACCGATACCTACTACGCAATGGGTATAGAACTCACTGGAGAGGGTGTCGGCAATAGAGCTTGCGAGCTTTTCAAGGTCGCGGCTTTCGGTGTCGGGCTTAACCTCTTTGACAAGTGCGATTTCTTCCTCGTTGATATTGATAACAAAATCCTTTGTTTTATCGGGGAAGAGGTTCTGAACAATGTCATAAGCGGAAACATCGGTTTTTGAAACGATTTTGATGAGCAGGCAAACGCGCGACACTTCGCTGTTGAAATGCAGCTCTCTTGCCTTTAAATAGATATCGCCCGGCAGGATGTTATCGAGGATAACATTCTTGATAAAGTTGGAGCGATCGTATTTTTCATCATAATACTGCTTGATGCTGGCAAATGATACCGACAACAGCTGCGCGTACTTTTGCGCATACTCGTCAGTTCCCTGAACAAACACAGCGTAATCGTACTTTGCGCTGCTGCCAAAGGACTTATAGGTATAGCCGTTGATAACAAACGGGGCGGTAGAGCTAAGAGTTTCGGAGTTGATGCTCTCGTTGACCTCGCCGATTTTTCCAAGCTCCGAGCATGCAATAACAACAGATGTTTCATCGATCACGCCGATAGTTCTGTCGATTGCGTCTTTCATTTGGTGCACAATTCCCTGAAATAATCTGTTAGACATAGTTTCAACCTCTTTTTCTATGCATGATTTATATGACTATTGTAAAAGTTACAATGTTCCTCATATACATATTACACAAAAATGAAAAAAAAATCAACCTCTATCAACAAATTTTTTCGATTTTTTTTGGAAAAAATGCTATTAATTTTACAACAGAAGCAATTTTACCGCTCTGCGAGCTTTATTATACCACCCAAATGTGACAATTATGTGATATTTTTATTCCGGCTTTGATAATTCTTGTTTGACCGCATAAAGAAAGAGCGGCAGAAACCTGCCGCTCGTAATAGATTCGATTATCAGTTGGTGATGATCTGCTCTGTGTCCTTATCAAAGATGTGGAGCTTATCAAGGCTGAAGCAAATGTCGATGTCGTCGCCGACCTTAGACTTGGAGGTAGGCTCAACTCTTGCGGTGATGGGCTGACCTGCAATGGTAACATACAGATAGATCTCTGCGCCCATGAGCTCGGTTACGTCAACCTTAGCGTCAAACTTAATGGTTGCCTTTGCAAGCTCTTCTTCCTCATCGTGAACGTGCTCGGGACGGATACCGAAGATAACTTCCTTGCCAACATAAGCGTCGAGCTTGCCGCCTTCGCACTTATCAGCAGGCAGCGGGATCTCATACTTATCGAAGTTGAGGGTGTAGCCGGAGCCGGACTTGCCGATGGTAGCGTTTACAAAGTTCATCTGTGGAGAGCCGATAAAGCCCGCTACGAACATGTTGCAGGGCTTGTCGTACAGGTTCTGAGGTGTATCTACCTGCTGTACGATACCGTCCTTCATAACAACGATTCTGGTACCCATAGTCATAGCCTCTGTCTGGTCATGGGTTACGTAAATAAAGGTTGTGCCGAGTCTCTGATACAGCTTGGAGATCTCGGTACGCATCTGTGCACGGAGCTTAGCGTCCAAGTTGGAGAGCGGCTCGTCCAAAAGGAACACCTTAGGATCACGAACGATTGCACGACCAAGCGCAACACGCTGTCTCTGACCACCGGAGAGAGCCTTCGGCTTTCTCTCAAGGAACTGCTCGATACCCAAAATACGTGCAGCTTCTTCAACTCTTCTTCTGATTTCGTCCTTAGGCATCTTTCTAAGCTTCAGACCAAAAGCCATATTATCATAAACGGACATATGAGGATAAAGCGCATAGTTCTGGAATACCATTGCGATATCTCTGTCCTTAGGAGTAACGTCGTTAACCAGCTTGTCGCCGATGTAAAGCTCACCCTTGGAGATATCTTCCAAGCCTGCGATCATTCTCAGGGTAGTTGATTTACCGCAACCGGAAGGACCAACGAAAATGATGAATTCCTTATCGTCAATTTCCAGGTTGAAGTCCTTAACAGCAGTTACGTTGCCGTCATAGATTTTGTAAATGTGTCTTAAAGATAGACTTGCCATAGTGTAATAACCTCCGTTTATATAGTAAAACTATTATTTACAATATATAATATACCACTTTGGACATCTTTTTACTATACTGATTTTGACTAAAGATTATCCTTAGATTTTATCTAAAATAAATACAGGGTAAAAACTCACCCTGTTTTTTAGTGTATATTGCCGATAAAAATGTCCTCTATATCCAAATTTGTCAACATTTTACAACTTCCTATGGTTAAATTGCTATCCAAATACAAATTTCCGATTGATATTCGTTGAAGATGCACAACTCTTAACCCACATGCAGCAAACATTTTTTTAACCTGGTGGAACTTGCCTTCACAAATACTGACAATTATCTTGTTCTTTTGACACGGATCGGGTATGGTCAGCGTTGCAGGCAGGCATTTTGTGCCATCGGCAAGCGTTATTCCCTGCTCAAACCGTAAAATCATGGCTTCGGTCGCCTCGCCGTTGAGCTCCGCACTGTACTGCTTGTACACTTTTTTTCGCGGTGAGAGCATGCGATGAGCAAAATCACCGTCGTTTGTCAGGATCAGCAGTCCCTCGGTGTCCTTGTCGAGCCTTCCGGCAGGAAAAAGACCCGGTCGGCGCATTTCCGGCGGCACAAGATCGATCACGGTTTTATCGCGCCTGTCCTCGGTAGCACTCACAACACCTGCCGGTTTATTCATCATGATATACACGAACTTATCCGCGTTGACCGCCTTGCCCGAAACAGTGAGCTTGTCCGTATCAATGTTGATTTTTGCATCCGGCTGTTTGCAAACCGCTTCGTTGACGCAGACTGCGCCCGAGCGAATGAGCCGCTGCACCTCTTTGCGGCTGCCGTAGCCGCGCTCTGTCAATAGTTTATCAAGTCTGTCCATAGTTTTTATGCCAGCGGAAGGTTTTTTCCGCCGTACCTCAGTGATGTAAAATGTCCGCCCACTACCCTGCCGCCGCGCAACAGCAGCACAGCATAGTCGGCTTTGTCCGAATGTATCCGGTATGTGGTTTTCAGTGCGGTTTTGCCGCTAACCGTGTGCAGATCAAGACCTATGCGCTGCTGCAAACGGTTGTACTCCTCATACACCGCGTTGAACCGCACCGGTATTTTAACAGTCTCCTCTGCTGTTTTTTTGATATCGCCCGCCACGCCGAACTGACGCAGGAATTCACGCGCCTGCTGATCGTCCTTTACGGTTAGAGAATAGCTGCCTGCCTCGTCGCAGGTAGCGGCATCCGGCTGACGTGGAACTGATACAAACGCAATGACACATGCAACCAAAATTGCTGCAGCCGTCGCGACGACTGCCCATAATAACCGCTTGGAACGAGGCAACCGGATATTTATCAAAAACATGACATCCCTCCGCCACAGTATATGCGCGGAAGGGTATGTATTATGTCAGCAGCGTCAGTAAATCATGCGGCGTATCCGCAAAAGAAATCGCGCCGTGCTCACGCATTGCACCAATGCTGCCATAGCCGTAAGTCACGCCGAAAAAATCCACTCCGCAGAGCTCAGCCCCTTGCGCGTCAAACCACGTGTCGCCGATCATAACAGCCTTTGCCCTGTCATTTGCAAAATCGCCGCCGAGCGATTGAACCGCATACGGGATCAAGTCCTTTTTATCCTTGCGGCTGCCGTCCAGATTAGACCCGCAAATCGCGTCAAACAGCGGTGTAAGGTGCATAAGCTCCACTATTTCAGCCGCGAACGGCTCATATTTTGAGGTGCATACACACAGCTTTGCTCCACGGTTTTTAAGCTCCGCAAGAAGCTCCGCCACACCGTCATACACCTTGTTCATATACTTGCCGTGTTCACTGTAATAATCGCGGTACAGCTGTGCGCCTTTTTCCGCGTCCTCATAAGGCAAGCCGAATAGGTTTAAAAAGGTATCTATCAGCGGAGGACCGATGTATTTTGTGTAGTCGTCAAGATTTGGAGGCTCCACTCCGAGCTGTGCCGCCGCGTTCTCCAAGGAAGCGCGTATTCCATCCGCACTTTTGGTGATGGTGCCGTCCAAATCAAACAATATATACTTATATCGCATCAAACTTACCGTCCGTTTTCTCCTGAAATTTGACCGCCTTAACGCTTACGCGTGTGTGCGTGCCCTTGGCGATCTCACCCATTTTATCGGCAACGCTCACATCAAAATTAAAAGTCCTGCCGTCGGAACCCGTCAGTACGGCGGTAGCAGTAACGTCAGCGCCCAAAGGTGTGGGGCTGGTGTGCTCAATGCTGATCTGTGTACCTACTGTCGTAAGCTCATCGCTTTGCAGCAGCTCCTGAGCCAGCTCTGCCGCCGCAGCTTCCATGAGCGCCACAACCGCTGGCGTTGCCAACACAAACAAGCTGCCGCTGCCCATTGCACAGGCGAGCTGTTCTTCCTCTACACGCATGGTTTTGGTTACGCTTTTGTTCTCCATAAAATCACCCTTGTGTTTTACTTTGTTTTATGATACTATATATTAGAAAAATGTGCAAGGAGTTTTTATAATGAAATTAGGAATCGTAGGACTGCCAAATGTCGGCAAGAGCACCTTATTTAACGCTATTACCAACGCAGGCGCGCAGAGCGCCAACTATCCGTTTTGTACTATAGAGCCGAACGTCGGTGTTGTTGCGGTACCCGACAAGCGCCTTGATGTGCTTGCCGAGATGTACGACCCCGACAAATACACCCCTGCCTCAATTGAGTTTGTCGATATAGCCGGACTTGTAAAAGGCGCGTCCAAGGGCGAGGGACTGGGCAACAAGTTTTTGTCCAATATCCGCGAGTGCGACGCTATTGTCCACGTGGTACGCTGCTTTGAGAACGACGATATCGTTCACGTTGAGGGCAGCATAGACCCCAAGCGTGACATAGAGACAATCAATCTTGAGCTGATCCTCTCCGACGTAGAGATGATGGAGCGCCGCATAGACAAAACGAAGAAGATGGTCAAGGGCGATAAAAAATATCAGCGCGACGTTGAGTTCTATCAGCGTGTGCTCGAAACCCTCGAGCAGGGCAAGCCTGCCAGAAGCGTAGAATGTGACGAGGACGAACAGGCGCTGCTGAGCGAGGTCGCTTTGCTTACAAACAAGCCGATCATCTACGCCGCCAACATGAGCGACGAGGATTTTGCCGCCGGCATCGAATCCAACGAAGGTTATAAGGCGGTTCAGCAGATCGCCGCCGAGGAGCACGCAGGCGTGCTGCCTATTTGTGCTCAGATCGAGGAAGAGATTGTCGAGATGGACGCCGAGGAAAAGGAAATGTTCCTCGCCGACATGGGCTTGGAGGAGAGCGGACTTGACCGCCTTATCAAGGAGTGCTACGCGCTGCTCGGACTCATAAGCTACCTGACCGCCGGCAAGCAGGAGGTGCGTGCATGGACTATCAAGAACGGCACAAAGGCTCCTCAGGCAGCAGGCAAGATCCACTCCGACTTTGAACGAGGCTTTATCCGCGCCGAGGTAATTGCATTTGACGACCTTGTCGCCTGCGGCAGCATGACCGCCGCCAAGGAAAAAGGCCTTGTTCGCAGCGAAGGCAAGGAATACGTCATGAAAGACGGCGACGTCGTCCTGTTTAGATTCAATGTTTAATTTAACTTAATTGGTAACCAAAACCTCCTTTCGCAATAGTATGTAATGTAAACGAAAGGAGGCAAACGCTATATGAACTTTTTCGGTAACGGCAATGGCTGCGGCTGCATTATTCTGATCCTCTTGATCCTGTGCTGCTGCGGCGGTAACAACAATGGCTGCGGTTGCGGCAACAACGACGGTTGCGGTTGCGGCTGTTAATTTTTCTCCGCCTTTTAAAGCGTGAGCTATAGCGGTCAACACAATCAACGGCGGGTATAGACGTTAATGTGAATATTAAGTCCTGCCTTTTTAATCGTTAGCAATAACGGTTAATGCGAGCAACGGCGGGTACAAACGTTAATGTGAATATTAAAAGTCCTGCCTTTTTAATCGTTAGCAATAACGGTTAATGCGAACAACGGTGGGTACAGACGTTTTTTTCTCCGCCTTTTAGAGCGTGAGCTATAGTGGTTAACGCGAACAAAAGTATTAATTACGTGTAGAATGTAAAAGTTTCGGCATAAGGCGATCTGCTTTATGCCGATTTTTCTTTGAAAAATATTTCTAAAAAACTGTACATTTTCCTAAATATATTGTATAATAAGTTTGAACAAATCAATTCACCAACAAGGAGGATCACAATATGGGACTTTTTGAAAAGAAATTTTGCGACATCTGCGGCGGAAAGGTCGGTATGCTGACCTTCAGCAAGCTCGAGGACGGAAACATCTGCGCCGACTGCAAAAAGAAGCTTTCGCCCTTCTTTTCGGAGCGCAAGCACTCCACAGTTGACGACATCAAACAGCAGCTTGAATACCGCGAGGAAAACAGACGAAACCTCGACAGCTTCCACCCCACGCGTACCTTTGGCGGCAACACCAAGGTTTATGTTGACGATACACAGGGCTGTTTTGTTGTAAGCAGAGCGCGTGACTACCGCGAGGAAAACGCCGACATCATCACCTTTTCACAGGTCAATAACGTCCGCTACGAGGTTGAGGAGCACCGCACCGAGCAATACCGCACCACAAGCGACGGCAAGCGCGTTTCCTACGATCCTCCGCGCTACGAATACTCTTATGAATTCACCATCCAAATCGACGTAAGCTCACCTTATTTCAGCCACATCGAGTTTGAGCTTACCACCATGCGTCCCGACAGCCGCTATACCGACGCTTACCGCCGCTATGAGCAAGAGGCAAACGAGATCGTAATGGCGCTCAGAGGAAACGGCGGTATGAACATGAACCCCAACATGGCGGCAGGCATGGGTATGGGCATGAACATGAACCAGCCCAACATGAACGGCTTTAATCAGCAGTATCAACAGCCGCAACAGGGCTTCAATCAGCAGTATCAGCAGCCGCAGCAAGGCTTTAATCAGCAGTATCAGCAGCCGCAGCAGGGCTTTAATCAGCAATACCAGCAGCCGCAGCAAGGTTTTTCACAACAGCAGTATCAGCAGCCACAGCAGGGCTTTAATCAGCAATATCAGCAGCCGCAGCAGGGCTTTAATCAACAATATCAGCAGCCGCAACAGGGCTTTAATCAGCAATATCAGCAGCCGCAGCAGGGCTTTAATCAGCAGTATCAGCAACAACCGCAGCAGGGTTTCAATCCGCAGTACCAACAGCCGATGGACAATGGCGCATGGACCTGTCCTAACTGCGGCACCCAATGCAATACAAAATTCTGCGTCAACTGCGGCACACCCAAACAATAAACCATAAAACAGGCGGACAGGTCGGAGCATCCGGCTTGTCCGCAAAATTTTTCAAAAAATCTTGAGATGAGTGCAACCATTTACCCCCTTCATTACGTAAAAACGGTCGGTTTACTGTGACCGACCGTTTTTTGAAATTTTTTTAAATTTTTTTTAATTCTCCTGTTTTTTGTAAGGGTTTTGTCATAGTCGGTATGTTATTATATAGCCACAGTAAGGGAAACACAAACCGACTGAAACAAAATAAACTTAAATATAAAGGAGAAATCATCATGAAAAAGAACATTAGAACAAGAGTATTGGGAACCGTATTAGCTGCTATCTGCGCTGTATCCGCAGGCACCGCAATTTCCGCCGTATCCGCTTCGGCAGCAACCGCCGGAACCTCTGTATCCGCAACTCAGGCGGCAAAGAACTGCACCATCAGCTTTACCGGCAAGA